>CAZYWO010000001.1:0-60461 GCA_964651095.1 uncultured Oscillospiraceae bacterium
TAATGTCAATATTTTCCATAAAAAAATAAATATTTTATAAAATTTTTTTGAAAAAACTGCATAAAGCATGCCTATACATTATCTGTTACCATGGAATATCAATATAATACGTATCACATAATAAATACAGAACTCAAGTAGCCGAACCATGTCCATAATACTATTCTTATTTCAGCTATAATATAGTCCCTTACTAAGTATAGTTCCTTTCCGGCCCATATTTACGCATGGTCCCGGTCCAGATATAAGCATGGGGAGGAATCGAAGAAAGACTGAAATTTTTAAAAAGGGTGGCGAGTTCATCAAAGGAGACAGACACAGCAGTAAGACGTACTGTTCCCTCCGGTGTTACAAAATCTATATTCAAAATATAGCAAAGAGTGGCATTTCCGCCATTGTCACGGCTGCGCCGTGCCGTGCGTATAAACAATGCGGACATAAGCTCCTTTATGGCAGCTCTCAGGCTTGTAACGCACATGCCCGTAAGCTTCGCCATGAGCTTTTGAGGCGGACAGCAATAGTGTTTTTCACCCTTTATATGTACAAGGACTATGAGGGTAAGTATTGCGTTCCCTGACAGGGGATTGTCAAACAGGCTTAAAGGCACGCAAATAAAGCTGTTTTTGTGAACAGCCGAGGTAACAAATAGATTTGTTGTCTGTGATCCGTTAGGGCGCTTGCGTGATATACGCTTTAAATAACCGTGCTCGATGAGCTCATTTGCAGCACGCTTATAGGACGTAAGGCTCATAAAACCCAATGCGGCCAATTTAGTGCGTCCCGGATAGCATTCTCCCTTTCGATTGCTGAAACGGCGAATGGCACAGTATAAAAGCTTGGCAAAACGGCTCAGATGTTCATCGGCAATTACATCTGAAGCCACAGTAAAGTATCTGTGTTTCATACTTTTCTCCTTATCTGATTTTCCTTATTTCCCGGCCAAAAAATCTTTGGCGTTCTCTACATTTTCAAAACAATTTTTTTCGCCATAAATATAGAATATGATATCTAAAAGTTCTTGCACAGGGCAATTCTCCGGCAATATAGTTTTTAAAATCCTCTTGGCCTGACTGTTATATGGTTCTATACGCATATCCGAAATAAATTCACACCCGGTGGCTTCTTTCAGTTGTGTAAACAAGTCCATTTTTATGCACCGCCAATAAAGGCGGAGAGCAGGAACATTCCCGCTCTCCGCCCGATTATTTTTTATAATCCGCCACCGGTAAGAAATTCAGCCTTATATCCTAAGTCAAAGTTTACCCTGATTCGCTTGCTGCCTATGCTGACAAGACCATTGGCTTTACGTTTAGACAAAATAAAGTCCTGCTCCGCCGTGTTCAGGTTATACAGCTCCGCCAGCTCATGCTCGCTGCGTCCATCGCAGCCGAAAAATACCTTGTATGTAGCATTACCCAATATTTCCTGCCCGTAACGTTTAATTTCCGGCGACAGGAAGTCTACAACAGAATGGGATATAACCATAAGAGAAACATTGTATTTGCGCCCTCTTTTGGCTATATTGCGCAAAAATGTAAGAGCTTGAGGGACACGCTCATCAATCATCAGATAGCTCTCATCGCAGATAATAATACATTTTTGTTCCCGGTCCTTGCTTGCCTGTTCCCATGCCCATGTAAGCACATTATAATACTGTGTTTTTTTCGTAGTATCCGACGTGTCCTGAAGGTTATGGGTGTTGAGGCATATAATCTGATTGTCGCTCTGAATGTTTGTGTGTCCGTTCCATAAGAACTTATCTGCACCTTCCGCTATGCCTTTCAGCTTATTCGCAAGAGATTTGCTTAACGGGTCGCCCAACTCTACGAGATGGGAGTAAACATCACCCATTATGGGAAAGTCCGTATTCTTCAAAAGTGACGCATCTGTATTGAAGTCTATGCCGAAGCTGTTGTAAACCTCTATGACAGCGTTGTTAAGCGCCGCCTTTTCATCAGAAGAAAGGTCTGTAAGGTACATATCAAAAAAGCACTCCACGTTCTTAAGGTGGAGCGCAAGGTCGCTGAGTCCTTCGTCCTCATCGTCCTTTGGATAATGTTTAACCTGAAGGGGATTGATTTTTCCCTTTTCGCTTCCGCCGCAGTTTATGATATCGCCGCCCAAGCGTTTAACCATATCAACATATTCCTTCTCCGGATCTATGATAATAATACGGGCATTGGATAAAGCAAACTCCTCCGTTATAACATGCTTGACAAGGAATGATTTTCCCTGTCCGGGCTCACCCAAAACTATCCAGTTTGAATTTGTGCGGTCGCCTTTTCTTTTCCACATATCCAAAAAGATAACGCCGCCTTGAGCGTCCCTGCCGAAGTAGAATCCCTTATTATCAGAAAAATCCACGGCAGACCAAGGCTCACCGTGGACGAATGTACTAAGGGGCATAATGCTGTCGGTAATGCCGCAGATTTTAGGATTGGGAACATGGAACGGACTCATAGTTTCATAAGCCTCCATCTGAAGATTTGATAAGCAGCGCATACCAAAACCCAAGCCGGCAATACGGCTCTCGGCTTCCTTTGTTGCCGTTGTCAGCTCTTTTTCAGACGTTCCCAACGGAAGTATTACCAGATTGAATCTGCCTATGGTTTCTCCGTCCCGGTCAACCTTACGGATTATTTCTTCTGCATTGGCAACTCCGGTTTCCGCTCTCTGCTGTTTAACGTAATCTCTTGCGGCATATGCTTCACCACGCTGCTGAATTATATTGCGGCTTATAGCATTAAGCAGCTCTGAATCGGTATTTGGAGTGTACGTCATGCTTACAAGGGCACTGCTGAGATTGGTAAGCGATGTGAGCCAACCCATGGGAACCTCTGGAGAATACTTAATAACACCGTATGCCTTGGCAATAGTTTCACCTATGCCGAAACGGTTACGTCCGAAGTTTATTTCTATGGGGGTTATTGCGTCAAGAATTTCTTTGTTTCCCGTATCAATTTTCTTCATTTTCGTACATTACCTCCTTTACCAAGGTGACAAGTGATTTTCCTACGCTAAGCTGTTCTGAAAAAGAAACGGGATTCGTAAACAAATTGCAGAGCTGCAAAATGTCCATGCCCGTACAAATAGCAGCTTCCATCCCGGCATTTTCAAAAATATTTTTTAATTCATGAAGCCGCTCCGGCAGCTTTCCTGATTGATTGCTCGGTTCCCAGATGCAGATATAGTAAAGAAAGCTTACACTTTTATTGCTTGTGGCAATTTGGTCAAGCTTGGCTATATTTGCATCGATTATTCTATTTTTAGGGCTGCTCATGTTGTCAAAATTTTTCATGGAGGCATAATGCTGAATGTGAGCGCTTACATCAATGGGCATCTGAAGCTTCAATACCTTAAACGGCTTGTTTATGGCTTTGAGTTGATTTATCAAAGCCTGCCCTTTTATGAATTGCTCCTTTTCAGTCATAAGCTCACGGCAAAAAGGGGAGACATTTATATAACCAAAAGCATATCCGTCTTTTGTTGTCAATATCTGCCCGTCGATGTCCTGTACATTTATAAACTCCTGAGCAGTTTTTTCACCTGCCGTAATTTCTTTTTTCCCTTTGTCGGGCAATTTCAATTTGTTCACGTTCTTCCTCCTTTATTTCCTTATTGTAGATATAACGTTTTTGTCTTTTGTTGAATATAATAATATTTCTTACATAGTCAACAACATTTTGATTTGTTCTGTCCCGCATAAAAATAAATACAGCTGCCGCAAAGATAACTATTGTTCCCAGGGCAAAAAATCCAAAGCTTTTACCCATTAATGCCTTATAAAGGTAAAGAATCCCCGCAGCCGGCCCGGTCACAAGCAGAGCTGATATCAGCTCTGCCGTACCGAAACCGTCGTATATTTCCACTTTTGTTTTTACGTTGACGGGAATATACAGCTTTTTGTTTTCACTCATTATGTATACGCTCCTGTCACTATAAATTGAATTTGTATTATACTTTCAGCTATTGCAAGCCAAATAAGGGATGTTTTAATCTGCTTTTTATTTTCTGCCAGATCTTCTTCTGCACCGATGGCGATTTTTATAAAGCATATTAAAACTCTGAGTCCCAATCCCGCTCTTGTAACTAAGATTAAAGCATTGCGCAGTTCCAATAATTTATCCATATTAAGCTCCTATCTTTTCAGCATACTAAGTGCCTGCCGCCCCATATTAAGACTGTAATAAACAGACATAAGTTTTCCGCCGCCCTGCTGCGCCGGAACAATGAGCTCTGCCAGAAGCCGAGGAGTTTTTATTGCAAGCCGTATTGCAGCTATGGCCCAAATAAGATGTCCCGCAAGGAATAACAGCATAGAAAATTTAAAGAGAAACGCCTGTACAATTACCGTGGTTACAGCTTGGAACAGTTTTGCAAGATACCCTGTCCATACTCCGCCGTTGCTGTCTATCATTCCCACGCAGGCGAGAGGCACACCCATACGGACTATGAATATTTCCATACCCCTCATCAAAAATTGAAGATATAGCTGAACAAAGGATATCAAATAAACTATTGCAAATATCACCGTTATTATGCCGCCCGTTGTAAGTAAGCCTGCCGTAAAAATGCCTTCCGATCCGAGAGATGTGCCGAATTTGGCGGCAGAAAGCACCTCTGAAATCATACTTTCCACTACCTCGGCAATCCAATCGTAAACCGAAGGGAAGCATAAAGCAACAGCCATTGCTTTCACATAGGCGAAAAGCAAGTCCAAAGGGCTGTGATCGGGCTCCCCGGAAAAGGTGACGTAGTGGTCAAAACCTTTTTTCAGAAATTTAAGGGTAATCAGTGCTACAGCAAACTTAGTTACAGTGCTCATTACCGAGTTTGCCGCCGAGGTGTCGAGCATAGCTCCGCTTAAATTTGCGCCGATGTATTCTTCCATTCTGAGACATATTTGTACAAGAAATTTTGTAACAAAAAACTCAGAGAAGTACTCCATGCCCTTATTGACAATTTCAAGCAAAAAGTCATTTATAATTGATAGCATCATTCATCAAGACCCGTAATACCCGGCAACAACCGTAATAAGAGTGGTGGCGATAAGTCCGCCGACAGTGGCAATTACGCTTGTGATTATACGTGACTGCCACTTTTTCTGGTCAACATCGTCTGCCATAGACTTACGTATAAAGCAATAGCAGACAGCAGCTCCGCCGGCAATTCCGACAATTTTTTGTAATGCCGAGGATACGTCAGTAATGAGCTGTATCGTTCCGCTTTCAAGGACACCCAAGCCGCCGGCAGCCGCAGCGGGAGCAGTGGGATCAGCAGAGGCCGCCATGAGCAAAAGCGTTGCCGACAAAGGAGCCGTAAATAGTGTTTTCTTAATTGTGTTTTTCATTTTTAAAACGTCCTTTCAGTTAAATATATTGTTTGTCTGTACTCCACCATACATCTGCCTGCGGGGCGGAGACTTCTTGTACTTATCCCATATGCCCCATACCTGAATTTCAATTTTATCGGTATTTTCCGGCCTGTCATTATCCGTTTTCTCACGGAGGGCACGGTTAAATTCCTTGTCTCCAAGACCGAGAATTTTGTTGAATTCCGTTTTACTCAAATCGGGGGCATTCATAATGGCGGGGTAAGAATCACTGAGAACAAGCATATAAGGCCGGGCTATTCTTCCAACCTCATCCGGTGTTAAAAGGTCCCGTGCGATGAGCTGCATACTTGCGCTTGAATTTGCCGGCGCTATAAGCCCCGTAGATGCACTTGCACTGAGACTTTGTGATGAACAGGTATATTTTCCGCACCGAGCTGAAATTTGTTTATGTGTTTCTTCATCAGAAGAAAGATAAATCCATATCACACAGTTTGTAAACACTGTCTGAGCTGTATTTTTTCCATAGGTTTCTTCCACTTGGCTCATTGACTGAATAAACAGATTGAAACGTATGCCACGGCCTCCGCCAACGGTCAGCTTAGACGCAAATGAGGGGATCTTTGTAAAGTTGCCGAACTCATCGAGAATGAAGTTGCAGCGTATTTTAAGCCTGCCGCCACGCTTGTCTGCCACTTCTACAAGCTTACAGTAAAGACTGTCTACAAACATTGATGCTATGCTGTAATATGTCTCTTTTTCATCCGGCAGAATAATAAAAAGTGCCGTTTTCTTTTCAGGAATATCTGAAAAAGAAAAGTCGCTGCTTGAGGTTATATTGTAGATGTAACTGTCCACAAACAGTCTTAGTGATGCCAAAGCTGATGCGTAAAAGCTGCCTCGTGTTTTGGAGGGAGCAACCATTGCGGCCGCAAGCAGACTTTTTGCCGGGTGATTGTAGTCGATTTCTGTCAGGTATTCGTCCAGTGGCATTTTATCGCCTATTTTACACATTTCAGCAATAAAAAGGTAAACATTTGTAAGATTTTGAAACTGAGGCTTTTCCTTGTTATCATAAACCACAGCCATAATGGTTGATGCCAAAACAGCTTTTTCGCCCTCCGTCCATATCTTTTCCCCGGTATGCTCCTTTACATTACCGCTGAGACTTTCCGCCATGTCCAACGCCAGTTTCTGGGCCTTGGATAAATCATCGTTGTTGACCTCATTTATGATTTCCTGAAGCAGGTTATAGCGTTTGCTTTTCTTTGGGCTGCGAAAATCCATATCAATAACGTTATACCCCTGTTTTTTAAGATAATTAGAGGTATAAGCAAAAAGCTCGCCCTTGGGGTCGGATATTATCATGCTTTCTCCGGACATTGCTAAGGTGCAAATGGACGGAAGTACAACGCTGCGTGATTTGCCGCTGCGAGTGGCGCCGATACAAAGGGTATGTATATCATCATTTACAAAATATGTTTTGGTACCGTTATGTCCGGGCTCCATTCCAACCACAATTCCGCCGCCGTTAGAAAACGGTGATTTCTGTTGTTTCTTCGAGTTTATCAATGACTGACTGATATTCTTCACGTCCTTTCTCTGCTTTTTCTTCATCTGTTCCTTTAGCCTTTTGAGCAAAACTGTCTATGGCTTTTTGCTGTAAAATTGCCTTTTTAATGGAAAGCCTATATGTATCAATATTATCAGGGGTGTCAAGCATAATCTTTTCCATTTCAGCTATTCCACCATACTTTTCGGCTTCCCTCTTAAGGGCGGCTTCCACCTCATCATCTGTAACACTGATTCCCAGCTTTTCCATTTCAGCAAAAAACACCATATCTTTTGCGGTTTGCTTGACAGCATTGCCTTTGCGTGCATCAAGCCTCATGGAGATGTCATATTGTCTGATTTTGGCACCGTTTACTATACCTACGACTTTGATTTCGTAGGCGTAGACAAAGGCTCCGGCACATAACGCCGCACCCAACAGGAATGACGGAACATATTTAAAAAAGCATTTTATTTTTTCCACGTCATAATCTCCTTTCCCAAAAAAATTGTATGCTGCCCAACGATAAAAGCAGCAGATAACCTAAATAGAAAAACGGAACAACCGCAACGGCGGTTTTCCCTTTTCTTGCAAGCATCAATATAATGGCAGCAATACCGGCGCAAACAGCCGAATAAAACAGGATACTTAAAAATCCGTTTATATTCATATATCCGCCAGCAAAAAACAACAGCAAAAGGCACTGTATATCCCCGTTCCCAACTACGGAATCACGGTTGAACCTCTCTGCCACAATAGATAATGTAATCGCAGCGACAGAAATAATAGCATAGGCTTTAACTGACGGCAGATTGATGTGGGAATATATTTGTATAACTGCAATAGCAATTATCGCAATATAGCCTGATATTCCTTCAATGCAGTGAGATATGAAATCCGTCGTTGCCGCAAAGCTAAGGTAAATCACAGCAATTGTTGCAACAAGAACATCACACGGGTTTGAAAGAAAGAATTTATAAGAGTATATCCCCAAAATTATCCAACCGATACCACACATCAGCTCACACAAAAAAGGTTTTATCGGGATTTTTGCTTTGCAGCTGCGGCACTTGCCGCCTTGGAGCAGATAGCTGAAAACAGGAATCAATTCGTACCACTTAAGTGTTTTTCCGCAAGTGTCGCATTGGCTGCGACCGCTCCACCATTTACGGGTTTCATGGGCCTCAAGCCCCCACCGAACACCAATGACAGAAAAAAAGGAGCCTAAACACAGCCCCAAAATCAAATAGAGTATGACCATTGATACCAATATATCACCGCCTTAAAATAATTGCCGGCACACATTTTACTGTGAGCCGGCATTCAATAAAGGTTAAATCCCCGTTTAGAAATAATATTATTTTACCTCAATCACCGTTTCTTTGCAAAGAGGCCTCAGGCTTTCTTGCGATTCCCAACAGAATACTTTAACGATCGCTATATTTTCTGCCTGGAAAGATGTTTGCCACTTCGCATCATTTTCGTGCAGTTTGTTCATATGGACAAAATTTCCGTTTTCATCGTAACCTGCGGCCATAAGCACAAAGCTTTCCGGTTGATTTTCAACCAGTACCGACATAACGATATCATTGTTTTCTGCCTGGCAGGATTCCACCGTAATTACCGGAACAGGGTTCTTCGGTTCGTCCGCTATTTCTGAAAACGTCAGATTGTAAGGACGATCATGGGCATAAGCATCAATTGCAGATCCGACTTTCCCGTACAACAATAATTTGCCGCAGCCCATAAATGAAGTTGGATAGAGCTTTACAACGGAACTCGGTACTGTAATTTTCCGTAAGCTGTTTCCGTATTTATCTTCGCCGCAGTGGCAAAAGGCCCCATCAGCTATGGTTGTGACCGTGTTCGGAATTGTGTAGCTTTCCAACGTACTGCCCTCCGGATAGGTGATAATTGTTTTAGCCTCCTTATCGAAAAGAACGCCGTCTATATCTCGATATACAGGATTATCATTGTCAACATTTATTTTTTCCAGTTTTGAGCAGTTTTGAAATACTCCCCATCCGATATCGACAACACTTTTAGGTATATTTATGTTCTCCAGTTTTTTGCAGCCTTCAAAGGCATAATTCCCGACATATGTTACTCCATCAGGAATATCGAGTTTTGTCAAGCTTTGGCAGATGGAAAATGCCCCGTAACCAATACGGGTAATATTATCGGGGTATTCTAACTCCGTCATAGCATAGCAGCCCTCAAACGCTCCATCTCCGATAGTCGTTATTCCATCCTCGACAATGCCTTTAATTACATATTCACCATAATCTATTTCCTGATATACCGGCGTAAAATAGTTATATTCCCCCTTGTTTTCAGCTTCGTACATTGCCCCTTCTCCGCTGAATATTAGTGTGCCGGCTGAAGTATCAAGCTCCCATGTCACATTATTTCCGGGTTCGCCCGTCTCTGTTGCAACGCCGTAATTGCCTTTCAAAATTTCAGCTTCCGCCGTAAAAGACACTGCCGCAAATGCAGTTACTGCCAGCATGGAGCAAAACAAATACTTAATTTTTTTCATATATAACTTCCTTTCGTGTTTTGTGTGGATATATTATCATAATAACATGAGCAGAGAAAATAATCAAAAAATCACATTTGTTGTTCCTGTGTATGACGGCGGAGCTGCAACATTAAGGGTTGCATATACCTTGAATCCCCCTCCGGTGGTCTTTCCGGAAGAAGCAAAGGCTATTTTCTTTTTCCCGGAGGAAACGGCGGAGCTGTCGGCAATGTAAACCTCAAGCGTAAGCGTATCCCATGTTGAAGCCGTAGTTGAAGTTTTTATTCTGTAACGTATGCCGCCGACGGTAGTCTCAGTGCTTGCATAGGTGGCATTTCCCAGATTAAACCCGAACTGATATACGTAGGTCTTTGTTCTTCCATCAGCATCGTTACAAATATTTATTTCTCCCAAATTTATTGTTTTAGCGATTTTGTCAATAGCATCAACACGGGTTTTAAGGCTTGAGATATCCGTTTTATTTTTATTCACCTGTGTTTCGATATCGGTGATATTCGTTGAGCTTTGCTCAAACTTATTCTGTAAGTCAGTAATTGCCGTAGTGTTTGACAAAATATTTTCTGTGTTATTTTCAACCGTGGTCTTTAAACTTGCTATATCGGTTTTGTTAGTGTTTACCTGAGCTTTAAGGTCACTTAGAGGATCACTCATAACCTTCAGCGTGAAGTGGACAATATACCCCTTTGTTGTTTCAAAGGAACAAAACCATTGATCCTTGGGAACGCTGTATTGATAAAAGAATTTGGGAGAATATGTGATTTTTACTTTTGACTTATCTGTTTCAAAATCTTCAACGCTTATAAGCTTGTTGGCGGAGCTTCTCAGTGCTGATTCCATACTTATTACAGCTGAACCATTTGCTGCTGCGCTTGAAGCCTTAAGCGCACGAAATGTTCCTGTTTTGTACTCTCCAATACCGTACCCCAGCTCATAATTGTTAGAATATACCGAGCTGCTGTCCTTATCGGGAATAACCTCAATAATTCCTAAGTTTATATTTTTAATATTGGGATCGTAATTTTCTATGGAATCGGCAGATATGAGATATTCGCCTATTTTGACAAATTCCATAAATCCTAAATCACGCACACAATATTCGCTGCTGTCAGAGTTTAAGCCCATACCAAAAACAACAAATTTACCGTTATTCAAGGGCAATGTAATAATATCGTTTCCATTAGAATAAAATCTGTTTTCTTTAGCAACGATACCAACTCCGCCTGCGCTGGCCGGGTAAAAATCAACACCTGAATTGATTACGGCAAGGTTTTCATCGCCGTTACCAATGATAAACAATCCTTCGTGGGTAACATTTGATGAGCTTGTATTTTGTATCTTAAGTTTAAGCGTTCTGCCATCAGGGAAGCTTCCGCTCACAGGCAAATTGACCGATGCATCATTTTGGCTGAGGTAAAAGTAATTTCCCGATATGGAAACGTCATCCTTTTCTTCAAATGTAATTTTGTTTCCATTACGCATTATATAGTATGAGTGATTTACGGTTTCATAAGTTTCTTTTACAAACTTAAGGGCGGTATAATTGTCGTTGCCCTTAATAATATAATAGGACTGCCCGTTTGAACTTGTATATTCGGATATTTCTTTGATTTGAATTCTTCTATTCGCATTATAATACGAAAAATGGCCGTCTGTCATATCGTTCAATTCCGCATATACTGTCACACCATTTATGTCAAATACATTGTTTGTATCAAGGCTGATAACAAAAGCGTTCTGTGCGCCGGCAAAGGCAAGATACATATTTTTTCCCATGTCTGTGGAAAGCTTATCAAGCCTGTATGTAGTCAGCTTACCGGCCTTTGCAAATGCAGCCATAGCTAAAACACGCTGATCCATGCCCCAAGAAAGATTGGGATTCCGGGCCCAGATTTCAACCACCTTTTCATCTGCCGCAAAGGATACCGTACTGAAACAAAGACTCAAAGCCAACACTGCGGAAAGAAAAAAGGCAATTACTTTATTCATTTTTTTACTTTTCATTTAACACACCTTCCTCAACCGTTAAAGTTATTTCTTTTCCGAAAATCTCATCAATACTCTCTGCCGCCGTCTGCAAATTTCCTGTTCGGCGAAGATAGCAATATTTTTCTCTGTACAAAATCGGCTCCGAGAAATAAGCTCCATCTTCAAGAGAATCATATACGCTCTCCAATTCCGTACCGATAGGGTTAAAGAAACTTTCGCCGTTTACAGTCTGGCGGGAGAGAGAAACTCCCCCTTTTTGGGCAGGATCAACATCTGCTCCGTATTCGTTTATGAATGCTGCACATTCATCGTAGCTGTCAAATGCAAGCAGTACAGCTCTTTTTATTGACGTTTGCTCTATGAAGCTGTCGATATATTCGGCTTTATTTATTCCGTTCATCTCCGCCTCTGCTGCGGCAATAAGAAGCTCGTCGCTTAATCCTTCCTCAGCTTTTTTCTCTGAAACCCGACTGTTATTGCCGCAGCCGCATAACGCAACAGCTGCCGCAGCAGCAATTAAAAATATTTTTTTCACTCATTTGTCACTCCCTTGCTTCAAGTGAATAACGTAAATTTGTTCCGAGAAGCCTTCCGTTTATATCCGACAGAAACTCCTTTACGAAAATGTAATTTGTACCCTTTTTCCATCCTTCCATGGGCATAACGGATATGACTGACGGGGAAATCTGCTTGACTTCGGTTTCCATCCTTTTTCCGTTCCCGCTTTTGTCGGTTGAAACAAAAATTTGTCCCGATGCACCTTCTGCGGATATAGGGGCATTAAAGGTTATAAGCACAGGCTTTTTTGCCTTTATTCCTTTTCCGATTATGCCTTTATCGGAAAAATGATTTTCACTGTATTTCACATTGAATTTTGTTTCGTAAACCTGCTGCCAAAGGTAATTATACATAATGAACCTTACTTCTCCTGCGTCCTTCAGAACAGCCTTTCCCGAATCGTCAATTTCAGCGGGGCCGATTGAGGTATAATATACCTTTGTAACTGTAGTATCGGCGGGAGTAAAGGACGGCACAAAAGTAATAGTTTCTCCCGTTTCATATTTTTTTGAGCTTTGCGTAAAGGAAATCCTCGTGGGATACCTGACAAATTCAGTAACATGAAGGGTTATTCTATCGCTGCATCCGCTGCCGTCCTGAGCCTTTACGGTTATATGACAGGTACCTTTTTTCTTGCAGGTCACAACGCCGTCTTGATTAACCTTTGCCACCTTACTGTCATCACTGCTCCACTTAACCTCTTTGCTTGTGACGGTCGAAGGAGTATATTTATAACTGAGCCTTACAGTATCGTTTGCCATGGCGGTATAAGAGGTGAGGTATTCTCCGTCTTTTGTAATCATAATGTTATCCATAAGAATTTCCTCGCCTTGAGCATAACCCAAAACATTTACGGTTAAATATTTGGTTGCGTTGCCGTCGTCGCTTTTTATTCTTATGGTCGCAGTCCCTTTTCTGCTATTAGAGCGCAGCCGTCCTCCCGGATTGGCATAAACTATGTCGGGATTCAGGCTTTCAAACGTCACACTTTTATTCGTAGCATTAGACGGTAACACTGTATAATCAACGGTGTATACATCGTCCTGATACATGGTGATTTCGTCCTTGCCAATCTTTATGGATTTTACCGGAATATCTTCCGCTGCAAAGACATTAAAGCTCAAGATTAAGATCAGAACCGACAGCAGTGCTGATTTCTTCAAGTTCATGTATCACATCCTCCTTTTCATACAAGCTATCCAGTTTGCCGTCCTGCAAAACGGCAACCACCATTTTGTTATCATTTTTACTGAAATTAATCAGGTCGGTAATACTGTTAAGGAGCGTTATACGCAGGTCATTTCCGACAAGCTCCTTTGTGAGATTTTGCAGATTTTCACAACACAGCCATTGTGCAACGGCGGGATCCTCATATTCATACCGGTATTTTATGTATCCGCCGATTATAGCAGTTTTACGGTATATTTGATAATATACCAAGGGCTCAAATTCGGCGGTTATTCCGCCGAAAGAGCCCGCAACCTTTAAAGTGTTATACTGCCTTTTACGTTCCGGGGACAGATATACATTTTCGTACTTCGTTTTATAGCTGCCCTTATCTATCTCTTCCAGAGTGAGAGGCGTTGATATAGCTGAAAAATACTTATCGATGTCGCTGCAATCAATATATTCCTCCCGTGTGACGACATACTTTTCTGTATAGGGATAGATAATATCGTTTATATACTGTCTGTCCCCATTGATATCATGTTCCAGAATAAAACGATTGTCGGGAACAACTTCTGTAATTCCGAAGGGCGGGCTTTCCCCGGAAGAAAATTCATCAGCACCGCAAAGAGCAGTGCTGACGAAAAGCAGAAAAACGGTAAAAACCAACGCCAATATTTTTTTGTTCATATCTTTTACCTCGCAAATGTAAGTTTTGAATTGTCCACGCCGGCAGTCTTGGCACGACGTGTTCCGATGTAATAAGTGGTAGCAACACGGCTCCGGCTTTCAGTTGCGTCTGCGCCTGCCGTTCCTAAGCTTCCCGTTGTGTTGTCCGACTTTTCAGCATACTTGCTTAATACGCTCTCGTTTCCGGCAAAGTCTGTATGCAGAAGTGTCAGTGTGGTGCTTTGGGAAATATCAACACCGAAATAACCTGATGGCAGCAAAACAGCGTCTTGATACGACTCGCCTGTAATTTTATATTTGTCTTTTTCCAAGGCAAGAAGGTAATTCCTGTTTAAGCCTCCATTAAGATGAGAGTGATCAAGCTTCCATCGAACGCTGCCGTCTGAAGCAGAATATTCCCATTCAGCACAGGGGCTGCGCTTGATAGCTATTTCTCCAAACTTAAGGTTTTCAATCGTGGATATACTCTGTCCTCCCGGTTTAATTTCTGTAAGCCAGCCCCTTACTTCGTAAAGCCCATCGGGGAGCTTCCCGCCGGATGATGTGTAGCTTACGGAAAATTCATTCCGGCCTTTCCCATCAAAGCTATGCTTCATTGTCTTGCTTTTAAGGGCCGGGTTATCAATATTTATCAACTGTACGGTGAGCATGTATTTATCTGACGGATCAGCATCGTTTATGTCAATACAATACTTTGCACTGTAAGCAGAGGGAGATACAACGTAAACAGGCAAACCTTCATTTACGGTTTCGTTTGCGATTGTGTATCTGTATCTGTCAATTATGCTGAAGCTGTCAATGCTTGCCTCCTCATTCGGTACGGTTAATGATAACACCATATTCTCGGTAGTAACATTTCCTGCGTAATCTGTTGCTCTTACGCTGAGATACCTTTTATCGGTGTCTGTAAGCTCTGCATTTCCGCCGCTTGTTCCTATGCTCACCCATGAATCTGCACTGCCGTCATTCGTAAGACAGTATTCCAGTTTCTTTACTCCGGAACTGTCTCCCTTTCCGTAAGCGCTTTCAGTGTCCAAAGCAGATATTGCTAAGTTGAAGGGAACCTGAATTTCCTCACCCTCATGAACACCTATAACAATTTTCGGGTTTGTGCGGTCAATCCAAAGCTCAAAATAGGTATACCCTTTAAGAGGCTGTCCATCGAAATCCTGAGCGTTGGCTGCTTTGTCCGTAGGCCGTGATATGTCGCTGCCTTCAAAACTGTACGTCAGTTTGCCCGTGTCCGTTTCCGTAAAGAAAAAGGTGTTTCTTATAGCTCCTGATACAATATATTCCGTTGAAGAAGTAATCTTTGTTCCCGAAGGAGATATCCCTACAACATTATTCATCCCCGCATTATCCGTAAATTCAGTTTCGACACCGAAGTCATCGGCATTTGTCCAATGCTTGGGTGCGTTACTGTAATCGCTGATTTTACCCGATGGGGGAGTGTTGTCATAAGTATGCACGGTGCCGGACAGTGTAAGATAATTTCCCGCCCTGTCATAGATATATATGTCCTCAGCTATTGCGGAGCAAGCCTCATCCGGAACAGTATAGTCCATAACAAGTACGCCGCCGCTTAAAAAGCTTGATACGTTTTTAAAAGTGGATTTTATCCCTTTTGCGTCTGTTGTTATAACCTTACCGCTAAAGCGGCTTCCCTTATAATTTGTAATTACATCATCGGCGGATATGGGTATGCCGTCCTCCTCAGAAAACTTCCAACGTTCATAGAAGGTTTTGTCGTTTATTGGAATAGAGAGGTCGTAATTGGGAGATTCTGTTGCTATGGGGTTTTTTGAATCAAAATTAAAGCTGAGACTGTCTGACTTTGTATTACCGTAAATGTCCGTCAGCGTTAAAGTCAGCGTCAAGACTTCACCGCTCGTATCATAACTGAAAGCGGCCATTTTTCCGCTTCCCGAAGCTCCGATGCTGCCGGAGGTTACATTTGTACCGGAGTGGTTTTGTACCTGATAGCTTGCCAGTGCTATGGGGTTTTCAGCTGTATATGAAATTGTGCAGTCATTGGCCGCTGCCAAACCAAGCCATAGGGACGGCCCGGAAAGTGCGGTCTTATCCGCCGTTATATATCCGAACCCGCTTCGGTAAAACTTCAGCGACGTTATCTCCATGGCAAAATCATTGTTTACGAGGATAAAATAAAATCCCATGTCCGAGGGAACACAGGGATTGCTTTCACCTATAAGCCGCCAGCCTTCTTTTTTATCCTGTCCCGGAACTGTGAACACGGTTTCATCGGCGACATTCTGATAGGTATACCGGCAGGCGAGCTTATATTTTTTGCCGTACTCATAGTCTGATGCGGCCCCGAAGTCTACCGTAATATTCAGACCTATGCTGCCGTTTTTGCTTTTAATAACCTGTATGGGTTTATACTGCTTGTATACTCCGCTATCTTCCGCAAAGACTGCCAGCTCCACGGCATATACCCGCCAAAGGGAGGTGTCCTCATTGGGATTGAGACTAACAGTAACGCCTTGATTCCCCGATGCTGTTTCTGCTGCCTTTTTTACGGAGCCGTTCATGCCGATAACAAAGCTGCTGTCATCGGCGGCTGCCGGCAAGCAGCAGACAAGCAGCAAAAATATTATCATAGGAAAAATCTTCTTGTACAAAGTATCACGTCCTTTCTTCAAAATTTTGACAACAAAAAAGAGCTGAAGCAGTATCAGCTCTTTATCGCTATTCGATTCTGGGGATATTTATTGTACCATACCATTTCAGCTACATTTCAAATTTGTCCTCTCCGCCGAGGTAATCCTCAGCGTTAAAGCCCTCCAAGGTATCCTGAAGGCAGTAGAGCTCATCTTTGAAGTCCGTAACTGAATAATCCAAAAGTTCTGCCGCTTTCTTCGGATCAACACCATTTTTTACCATCAGCATAAAAGATTTACCAATCCCTATATTTATGCCTTCCTCACGTGCAGTATACAAAAAGCTTGCCTCATCGTGACGGCGCTTTTCCTCAAGGCGGATTTTTTCCTGCATTATTTCTCTCGGAGTGAGCTTACGAAATGTTAATTTGAAATTGTCGTTATGACTGTTTGAATCCTTTTCAGACATTATTAATCCTCCGATTCAATTACATTTCAAATTCGTCCTCTCCGCCGAGATAATCCTCAGCGTTAAAGCCCTCCAAGGTATCCTGAAGATAGTAAAGCTCATCTTTGAAATTGTTGACGGAACATCCCAAAAATGCAGCGGCATTAGCAGGCTCAACACCCATTTTGACCATACGGACAAAACTTTCTGCTCGTTCTACTTCACGGCCTTCTTCACGGCCTTCCTCACGGCCTTCCTCACGTGCAGTATACAAATAGCTTGCCTCGTCATGACGGCGCTTTTCCTCAAGGCGGATTTTTTCCTGCATTTCTTCGTCCTTGCTGAGCTTACGAAGTGTCAGCACAGCTTTTTTGATCGGTACGTTTGTTGTTCTTTCAAGCATCGTTAAATCCTCCTCACTGTCAGCATTAAAAAACCTCATCCATGCATCAAGGCCCGTATTTTCCAGACTGCTTTCCTTTTCCAAGGCCTTGGGAAGCTCAAAATATATGGTCTTAAACTTGTCGGACAGGCGTGCTTTGTATCATAAATCTCAAAGGTCGATGCGTAGTCCTCGTGCTCCTTAAAGAGCTTAAAATCCACAATGTTTATACAGATTACCTCCGGCAGCTTCCCGTAGGGCATTCCGCTTTTGAGCTGAGTCCCGAAGGTCTTTGCCCAGTAATACAGGCTTCTGTCGGAAAAGTCTATCTGCTTGGTACACTGTATCTCTATATTCACCTTGCGCCCTTCCACGTCCGCAAGCAAGTCCAGTCTGCTGAACTTCTCGTCCTCACTTTCGGCATGTATTTCAGAATTGCCGATTTCTATGTTTCCTATACCGTCATAGTCTATGCCCAAGGATTCCGCAATAAAGCCTTTGAGCACCTCAGGTGTTTCGGGGTCGGTAAATACGCTTTTAAAAATTAAGTCATACTTGGGAGAAAGCACTTTCATTGGTCCTAAATACATCGGTATCACCCTTTCACTTATATTATACTATTTTCAGAGAACTATGTCAACATAAATTTATCCCGGTTCAACAATTGCAATAACGTCGTCATCATAATCGCCGGAACTTAAATTTGCGGGAGCACCGTTTACCCCTGCCGACGAAATTACAATAAGCCCCGTCAGGCTGTCTTTGTCTGCGCCATCGTAGGTGTATATGTCGATACAATAGGGATTTCCGAACGGATCCTTTTTTGTTTTCGTTTTTGCCTTAAAGGAATGTCCGTCCGCTGCTGCCGACAAAAACTCCGCTTCCCATGTAAAATAGCTTTCGTTTAAAAGACTTATTATGGCTTTGGCGTTGTCGGTATAGTTGCTGTCCGGCTTCAGCGTGATTTTCCCGTTGTCAAGCATATAATTCTCAAAGGAGCTTACCATGTCGGCAAGCTCGCTTTCGCAGCGGTCTGTCTGATTATTTTTGTAAACAGTGTTATAGGTTATGTTCCCGCCTGCAAACAATATAGCAATAACGGAAACAACAACCAGTATTTCCACTAATGTGAAAGCGCTTTTACGCATCATTTACACCTCCGTAGCTTTGATAATCCTTTACGGTTATACTTACATCAGAGCAGTCACAAACTGCACGTACACTGTCAGTCAGATTTTCTTCCAGGCTCTCGTCAAAAGCCTCCCGCTTAATCTTTATACCTGATATTACTGCCGTTTCACGCACAGAACCGTAGCCGTAGCCTGAAAGGGCCTCCACGGTAATATCCGGAAGAATTGCCACAACAGCATCTGGGGAGGTGTTAAACGCATAATCTGTCATAATATTTCCGATACGGAAGCTCTCGCAGCTTTCGCCGTCAACCTTGACAGATACTCCCGACACCTTTATGTCCGGATAACCTGCCGATGTAAGATAAGCTATGGCTTCTTCTGCTGCCAGAGGGTAATAAAGCTCGTCGTCAAGCTCAAAAAGGTATGGGCTGAGCTGCGGAATAATACGAAAGCCGGTATCGGTTTTTTCGTAGGCTAAAGCAAACTCCTTTTTGTCAACAGAATTGGCGAACAATCCTACTGCAAGGTCAATAGCTGCTTCGGATTTATATTGATTTTTGAACCGCCTGATATTTTGCTTTATATCTGCATTGCTGTTTACGGCTGATACATAGAGCAGTGATGCACAAAGCACGGATATAAGTCCTGTGACGAGACAAAGCTGCATATTTGCTTTTTTACGCATTTATGAGCACCTCCTGTATACCGTTAAATTGACTGTACCCGTATCGGTAGGTTTTTCATTGGGTATTTCTGTGGTAAGGGTTATTTTTACTCCTGTGGGCGAAATTTGCTGAAAGGAGCTTTTATCTACATCTGTTTTTACTATTACCTCACCGTTATATGTTAATCCTTCAGGTCTGATTTCATAAGTTATATTCTCTCCGGTTTCCAAGGATATGCTGAGCTTTTTTTCTTCTACGTCAACTGCCTTTGCGGAACGCACCTCACGTGACATATAAAGCAGTGCTGTGGATAAGCTCTTTTGCCGCTGCCGTTCAACTGTGGAATCGTAGGTTTTATTTACGGTAACTGATATCAGACCAACACAAAAGGCCGATGTCAGTGTCACAAGTAAGAAACACAGCATTGTTTCCACCAAGGTGAAAGCATTTTTTCGCATGTTACCAACTCCTTACCCGGAATAAATTATTGCGGTGAGAGATTGATTGTCCTTTGTCACCGCAATACGGTATATATTATTTTTTAAAGTTTCCCGGCTGAATGTATCTTCTTCCGCCGCTGCAATGCTTGTTGTTCCATCGCTGCCTTTAACAATTTCACCCCTGCCAATGGCGACAATTTTGATTTCAAAATCATCGCCATATTCGTCTTTAAGATCCAATATACTGTCCAACGCAGGGTTAGCCTTTATTTCTTCAATTACTCCGGAAATTTCAAGGAGAGTTAAAAGCCGTCTGTTGTTTTGCAGCTTTGCTTTTTCAAAAGCCCCTATTATGTAAACGGTTGCCATTGATACCGATGCAACTATAAGCAGCGAAAGTAAGCTTTCAGCCAGAGTAAAGGCTTTTTTTCTCATACAAAGCTCCTTACATGATTTTTACACTTCAAAATCCGGCAATTCTTCACCCGGAGGGATTTCACCATGTTCATTCTGCAATTGCTTTTCATATGCATTAAGCACAGCTTCGTTCAATTCCTTGCGGCCTTCGGAAGTGGTGGGAAATGCAATGTCGCTGTAATGGGTTTTGCCGTCTTTACCTTCAAACTTTTGCTGAGGCATACTTACAAAAAGGCCGTTTTTGCCGTCACGGACAGCAACACCTTTTATTGCAAACTGGTCGTCGAGGGTTACTGTGGCAAAGGCTTTGAGATTGGAGTCACAGTTGGAAAGCATTTTCGTTATTTGGGCTGCAATGTTCATTTCATGTCCTCCTTGAATTTTTTAGTAAATAGAGGCGGATTGCTCCGCCTCTATTGCCGAAAAATTAGTTCTCTGCTGTCAGAGAAGCGATAAGGGTATTTGCGGCAGCCGTGCCGGCTGTAACTTCAACTTCGCTTGAACCGTTCATAATTGCGCCGATATTGCTGGAGAAGCCTGCCGTTGCAGACTCAATCACACCGTCGGTAAATGTTACGAGAGCCGCATAGTCGTTTTTGCCGTCAATAGTCTGATTCTTTCCACCGGTTTCAAAAAGTATCTTGCCGTTGTTCTTGCCAGCTTCTGCGGAAACTGTAACCTTATAGGATTCATTCCAAGGATCATCCATTGCGCTGAGCGCTGTTGCGGAATCAAAATCCATAGTGTCGTCGAGATAAAGATTGAGCTGTCCGGTTACTTCTGCGGTTTCGTTACCGTCCGTTACAAAACCGAGGCCGGAGTGCTCACGCATTACCTGTTCTGCGGAAAGAATGTAGCTGCGAAGGTCAGACTTAACACCGGTTTCCTTGGCCTTATCGTTGGCGAAGTCGATTTTAGGGATGAATACGGTGAAAAGGATGCCGATTACGGCGATAACCACCAAAATTTCCACCAAAGTAAATGCCTTTTTCTTGTTGTTTTTCTTTACTGCTGTTGTGTTCATTATAGAACAACCTCCTTAAAAAATTTTAATATTTTTTATATATCAACACAACTTTTTGTCGGATAACGGGTAGATTTTAACCGGCAGGAGCCTCCTTTCTTTAAAAATTTATCTTCAAAAAAGCTGCGGATATACCAAAGTAAAATTATGTATGGAAAAGGCGCACCCACAATGGAGTGCGCCAATCGGTTAAAAGGTGTCAATTAAATTGTACATGGGAAGAAAAATTGAAATAACAACCGTGCCGGCAAGTACGCCTACAATTAAAATAACTGCCGGCTCTATCATACTTGTGATTTTTTTAAGTTCACGTTCAACGTCCTTGTTGTAGGAAGTTACTATATGGGAGAGCTTGTCACAGATTTTTCCGCTTGAAGCGCCTACATCAATCAGGCCTGTAACAAATTCGGGAAATTTACCTGACTGCTGCAATGCGGACGACAGTGCCAGTCCGCTTTTTTCTACCAAGACAGTGGCTCTTTCCACCGCCCGTTTATAATATTCATTTTTCATAGATTTTGATGTAGCGTGCATACTTTCTGCCAAAGATATGCCGGATGATTGCAAGATGTTTAACATTTGACACATACGGCCCATCTCAAGCTTTGTCAGCAGCTGTCCTACAAGAGGTATCCGCAGCAAAAACTTGTGTACTGCCAACCGAAACGAGGGCATTTTTTTCATGCAGTAAATAAACACACCTATAATAAGTGCAATGCCCAAAAGCATATGCAATGTGTATTTTTGCATAAAATTACTGACGGAAATTACGATTTGAGTTACAAGAGGAATTTCCCCGCCCAGTTCCAAAAGGCTTGCCGTCATCTGAGGAACGACATACGTCATCAGCACAATAAGTACAACTACCATGACGAAAAATATCATTACAGGATATACCATTGCGCTTTTTATTTTGCCGGTAAATTCCAATTCACGCTCTAAGCTATCTGATATATTGCGAAGCGCTTTGGGAACGTTCCCGCTTTCTTCACCGGAAGCAACCTGCATTATTACGGCTTCTTCAAACTTACCTGTGCTTTTCATGGCTTCGGACAGGCTTAAGCCCTGACTTGAAACATAGTACGTTATCGGTTCCACAACAGTACGGAGCTGCTTGTTTGCGCCGCTATTAAGCAAAAAATCCAATGCTTTACTTAAAGACAACTCCGCCTCAAGGAGAGTTGACAGCTGATAAAAGAAAAATTGAATATCTTTCTTTTTTACGCTGCCGAGGTTAATCGAAAGCAATTTACTTCTTAATCCCCAGAAATCATTGGCCTTAGTTATGTAATTTACAACCATGCCCTTAGACTTTAGCTCGGCCTCAACCTTTTCCCGTGATTCGCTGTGTATGGAGCCTTTGACCTTTTTTCCGCTGCTGTCCGTTGCGCTGTAATTGTAAAACTCCATTATGCCACCTCTTCCATCGAGGAATAGGTATAAAATCTTACTGTCATGCGCAGTCTGTAATTGCCCTGGGAGTAGTCCTTTGCATCGACTATCAGCACCGGGCGAAAATCATTAACTGTGGGAATTTTTATAGCATTAAATTCCGGAATTATATTATGAGTTTTGGTCAGCAAGTCGCTTATACGGTCATTTAACGTAGGTCTTTCGTTTTTGGGAGCTTTTTCCGGGGCAGTTTGATGAACAGGCTGCTGAGGCTCAGAAGTATCGGGGCTTGTAACAGTTGTTGGGGAGAGAGGTTCTTGTTTTACCGGTTCCTCCGGTTCCTCCAGCTCCGAAGCCGGCGGCTTTGACTCCGGGGAAATCTGCGGCTGCTCTGAAGAAGGGGCCTCCGGTCGAACATCAGACGGTGAAGCAGGCTGAACGGCATCTTTAAGGGGATCACTGTACCATGGAATACTTGTTACCGCATCGTAATACCGTCCCAGAAAATCGTAATCCTCATCGATTCTGAGGTTTATGCTGCCGACACTATGTTTTATGCCCAGTTCGTCCAAATCCTCAATGAATTTGTAAAGATTGGGAATAGGGCCCCTCAGCTCCCAGCTCAAGGTTGTTTCCGTAACTCTGCCGTCCGAGGTACTGCTTTCAGGTTCATTAAAGCTGATTATATCCAGATAATATGCTTTTGCTTCAAGGCCAAGCCAATCAAGCATTTTTGCGGCATTTGTACGGTTTTGGCGTTCATTGTCGTTTATCTCCATTACCTTCGCCGTAAGTTTCTGCCGCCTTGATTCAAGCTGGCTGAGTTCTTCGTTAAGTTCGTCCACATATCCTGTGCTTTCTTTCAGGTTCGCCGCCTTTTCACTCTGAGTTTGCCCGAAAGATATTATAGGCAAAAATACCAGTTTTACAAAAATAACAAACACCAGTACAAGAGCAGCTGCAATAATTGCTGCCTTGTATTTTGTAGGCAAAGCTTTAAAACTCAATATTACCACGCTCCTTTCAGTGTCAGTATAATTTCAAAAATACTTATTTTTTCGCCGGCAATGGTCTTTTCCTCTATGCCCGTAAGCTCGGCATCCTCAACAAATTCCAGCCCCATGAGGTTTTTTACATATTTGGATACAGTCTCCGGATTTTTCCCCATTCCCCGGACAGACAGCGCCTTACCTTTAAGGTCGCCGGAATATCGGGTTAAATCTATGGGCTCCGCTTTTTTTGCTTCAGCTTCTTCAGTTGCTTCGGTTTCTTCTGTTTCATCGCCGCCCTCGGCGTCCTCTTTACTGTCTGAGGCAGACAGGATTTCAGCATTATCAACAGATATAATGGCAACATCCTCAGGACGGTAAATCTCCAGAGTTTTCAAAAATTCTGTAACCGGAAAAAATCTCTCGTTGTATTTTTCTATAAAGGCTTCCTCTGCTGTAATTTCATCTGTCAATTGGGTTATTTGATTGTTTATTTCATTGTATTTGCTGAAATTCTTTTCCGCTTTTTCCAAAAGGACTGTTCTTATTGCAGCATTGGCTACGCTTAAGAAAAACATAGAGGCAATAACAGCTGCCGTAATTTTTGATGCTTTTTTAGCAATATTCATGACGCTCTCGTCTTTGTCCCTTTGATTCAGCAAATTAAGAGAGGACAAATATGCCGATGCAACGCCGCCCAGGCAGCAGCCAAAACCGGCCATATCCTTTATTTGTTTCAAAAATATCAATCGGTGATTTTCCATTTCGGCCTGCTCCATAGATGCATCCCATATGCTGACTATTTTCATTTCAGCCATTTTCATTCTGTCATCCATACGGGGGAGCAGCTCTGTCAGTAACACGGCACCGGTTATGAGAATACCGTCGTCCTCCATGGTATTGACAACTCTTGCTACTTCTACCTGCCAGTCCGCTGCTGTATCATTATACGCATCGGAATACTTTTTGAAGATATCTTCATCTTCAGGCATTTTATTTTCTGCCAGAAGGTTTAAAACATCGGATTTACTCAATCCTGTTGCATCTGAAATCCTGTTTACAAAAGTGTAGTAGCCGATATCAATTTCACGGCAGTAAACGGCAACTCCCAATGCCTCTACTACCAACTTTGTGCTGCTTGCTCCAAAGTCAATGTAGACTTTGTTGGGCTCGTCTGTGCGTATCACATTAGGCAGCAGTGCCATATCTGCCAGTGGGAATGATATCCCCGTAACCGTCAGCCCGTATTTTTTGAAGTCGTATGCTATTTCGGCAGCAAGGCTTTTTTCCATGGCTCCGGCCATATAGTAGTATAAGGTGTCACCGTTGAGTTCCTTTTTGCCGAGATAGGTTTTATCTATGTTATGTGTATCGGCGGAAACTCTGTGCATCCCAAGATTAGAGCGAATGTGTCTGTCCAGTTCAGAAAGCTTAATATTCTTTGCGGCAGAAATCTTATAGGAAAGCAGCTCCGACGGTAAGCTTAAGTTTATATTGCACTTAGGAAATACTTTCTTAATGCTGATAACCTCGTTTACCAACTTTGCCAATGCCGAAAGATTAAGCTCTCCGCCCATGTCAAACACGGCATAAGCATCCGTCTTATATGTATCCTTAATACGTGCTTCGCCGCCGGCATATTCCACATACAAAAACTTCACGTATCTGTGGCCTGCATCGACAATTATTTTTTCTTTTTTGGTAATATTGTATTTGACCAAAAAGTCCATTTACTCACATCCTTTTTATGTACTTTCTTATTTCATCAAACGATGTTAATCCCATAAGAACCTTATCAATACTGTCATCCGACAGGCTGCGGAGCCAGCCTTTTTCGGCCGCCGCCCTTATTTCACTTATGGGGGCATCTTCCATAATCAAATCGCTGATTTCGGGGCTGATTTCCAAAAGCTCATGCAAGCCCACCCGTCCTCGGTAGCCGAGACCTCCGCAGTGCTTACAGCCTCCGGCGTGGGGCTTATATACCTTAACGGGCTTTCCGTCTGCTATAATATCATTCGGCAGCAATCCGTAATAGGGAGAACTTTTTTCAAGAATATATTCCTCCTTGCATTTTTCGCAGAGCCGCCGAACAAGCCGTTGATTTATTATTCCCCGGAGGGTGTCGCCCAGATTATAGCTGTCCAGCCCCATAGACTTGCTTCTCAGCCTTGAAATTGAAGCTAAAGCCGAGTTGGCGTGAAGGGTGGACAGTACCAGATGTCCGGTGTTAGAAGCTGTAATTGCCGTATTTGCCGTTTCTCCGTCACGTATTTCTCCCAACAGGAGTATATTGGGGTCTTGGCGGAGCTGCGCTCTGAGAGTGTCGTCAAATGTCAGCCGTTGTGAAACTGCCGACTGAATTATTCCGTCAATATGAATTTCGACAGGGTCTTCCGCCGTCATTATTTTTACTCCGTCACTGTTCAATGCGGCAACAACACAGTAAAGCGTTGTTGACTTACCACTGCCGGTAGGCCCTGTACAAAGGATTATTCCGTTTTCGCAGCTGATTAATCTTTCAAACCTTTGCCTGTTCACCCTCGTTAGGCCGATGGTATCGAGGTTATATGCTACAGCGCTTTTGTTTAAAATTCTTAACACCAGCGATTCTCCGTACTCTGACGGCAAGGCTGAAACTCGCATATCCAAAGGCATTCCCTTTACGGAAAGTCTTATGTTTCCGTCTTGGGGTTCAAAGCTGTTATTGACGTCCATACTTGCCATTGTCTTTATTCTGTTGGTCACTCGGCTTGCCAGTGTATTGCTGAATCTGAGCGTCTGCACCAGACCGCCGTCGATACGGTAACGTATTCTTACATACTTCTCTTGGGGCTCAATATGTATGTCTGAAGCCCTTTTCATAATGGCATCGCTGAAAACAGAATTGACAAAGTTTACAATATCACTGTCTGAGCTGCTGTCGCTGATATCGTAAACCCCACTGCTTACGGCTTCAAAATCCATTTCCATATCAGAGTAGGCCTTAAGGGAATGCCGGTCTGCACTGAGGGCGGAATAAGCTTTTTCCGATATAAGAATATGCTCATATCTTTTGCCGGGAAAAATTGTGCGAAGATAGTCCTCTATTCGCAGTGTGTGCTTCGGATTGGTTATAAGCAACTGTATTTTCCCGTTTTCTTCGTTTATTCCAAGGGGCAGCATTTTATATTCCTCAAGAATTTTGCTGTTGCATCGGCTCATCAGCTCCTCGTCCGGCTCAAGGTCATCAATATCAGAAATAAACTGCATGTTGTTATAGTTGGCGTAAATCGCCAGTATTTTTTTCTCATCAAGACGAAGGGCGTCTGTCAAAGCCCTGTACTCACCGCAGTTGTTTTCTTTGGCATAATCCGCCGCCTTTTTCTTATCGCTTTCTGAAATATATTGTTTATAAAACGCATATTCAATCAGTCCTCCGCCGAAAGTTACCATCTGCTTTCTCTCCTTCCGGAGCCGACAATATTGGTCAGCAGTTCAAAATTAGAGGGAGACAAATATCTCTTTACGTCCTCAGTTCTGAGGTTTCCTTTGCGTATATGATTTACTGCATTGTCTACAATATGTACATTGCCGCTTTCCGTCCGTGAGCGCATATAATCATATATGGCATTCGGATTGTTATGGTTGCGAATCTGCCCTCTTATACTGTCATCAACAGCCATAACCTCCACCAACGGCACTCGTATGGGCTTTGCACTGCTTCGCACAAGGGATTGGTGTACGACTCCCGTAAGCGTATCAGCCAAGAGGCTTCGGGCCTGTTCCTGCTGCCCTGCGGGGAAAGTTGTAACTATGCGCTCTATACATTCCACAGCTGAATTTGTATGAAGCGTAGCAAACACCAAATGCCCTGTATCCGCAAGGGTAAGCGCATTTGATATTGTATCATAATCCCGCATTTCACCTATCAGGATTATGTCGGGGTCTTGCCGCAGTGCATCCTTTGTGCCCTGGGCAAAGGATACCACGTCTGATCCGATTTCCCTTTGGGTTATCCATGCTTTTTTTGATTTGTGAATATATTCTATGGGATCTTCGAGACTTAACACTACCTTTTCGTAATCTCTGTTTATTTCATTGATAAGAGATGCAAGGGTTGTGGATTTACCACTGCCCGTAGCTCCGGCAACAATAACAAAGCCCTTGGAGGCTTTCGCAAACTCTTTCACCGTAGACGGTATTTGCAGACTGTCGAAATCGGGAATAACATCGGACAGCAGCCTTATTGCCATGTTCAGACCATACATATCCTTGAATACGTTAGCCCGAAATCTCCGACCGGCGAAATTAAACGCAAGGTCAAGCTGTTTTGCTTCGTTTTCGCCGGCAGCCACAAGGTGCTTTATCTTTTCGGCGTGTACGGGAATATTTCTTTCGGCAAATTCTATAACAGCTTCACGTTCGATAACGTCGGCACTGCGTTTTATCAGTCCTTTATGCCTTAATCCTCCGTTGAAGCCCTCTTTTATGTGTATGTCGCTGCAATTGTTTTCCACGGCATACCGTATCAGTTCTTCCATTTGATTCATATAACCGCTCCTTTATTTTTTTACTGTAACCGATGCGAAGTATTTTTCTTTTTCTTCTTCAGTCATCCACCGTGAGCTGCCATGCTCAAAATGTCCGGCAGGGGCCGGTGTGGATATGCTGTCTGTAATTTTAATAACGTCCGTTCTGAATTCCTTGAATTTTCCTATACCTGAAAGCACAACAAGGAGAATCAGCATCAGCTCAAAGCAAGCCGCAATCTTCATTTGCTGAGGGTTGGCAAAAAGACTTGTTATGCAGCCTTTAAAGTCAAAAATAACGGGCGATTTTGATAAAAGACAGTGAAGAACGGTGCTGACATATATGTTCAGCACCGTTCCGAGAACCATGAATATACTTCCGTATATGAGTTTGCGCTTGTTCATTCAGACCTCCCGTTTTTTTAATTTCTGTTATTTGTGCTGTCGTCCTCGTACATATCGCCTTTAATAGTGTACTTTCCGGCATCATTCCCATCCAATGTAAGACATAATTCCTTTTCCGTGCCGTCCTCAAGAACAACCTTGCCATTGCTTATGAAGATGTTGTAGCTGTATCCTCCGTCAGGGATATATACCGGCGTAAACACGGTTCTTTTATTAAGAACGGAGAGAGGATTTTCCTTGTTCTGGAACACCACGGTTTCCGTGGAAATATCGCTGAAGCTTCCGCCACCGGATTTTATCTCCATATCAACAAGCCGTTCCTGCTTTCCACGGTTGGCGCTTTCCACTACAAAGCCCGTATCGATTACAGCCGAAGAAGGTACAAACACCTCTGCCTTTGGAGCACGGGAGCTGCTTAAGGTTTTCTTGCATCGGCTTGACGATTTCTTTTTCGATGTAAGTGTAACCTTGACCTTAGCTGTAACCTCATTTCCGAAGCCATAGCCGGCTTTAAATACGCTGTCCGTCAGATGATTGTTTGAGGCTGTAAGAACCGCCTTATACTTATAGGTATGGGTGCAGTTATATGTTCGGGTAACGTACTGTTCCTTTACACTGCTCCATGAACGGTATGTGCCTTTGTGGCTTTCCTTTTCCGTCCATGTAATGGTGTCACTGCACTCGCCGTCACCGTCAAAACCATCACTCGCTTTTATGAAATAGGCGTTTATATCAACATTTTTCTGTGCTGTAAAGCTGTCCTCGGAATGTTCCACGCCCGGATGGCCGTTCGTCACGGGCTTATAATATACATACTCGTAGCCACGGATGCTGTCAATATCGTATTCTTCGCCAACCTCCGCACTGTCCGTTCTGAGTACATCATCGGTTTCAATATCGATGTATTTTACGGTAATTTTGTTACTGCTGCTGCCCGAACCTTCTGAGGTAAAGTATGCGTTAATATCTGTGTTTACAAATAATGTTAGGCCCGTCTGCTTTTCGCCCTCAACATCGCCGTTAAGCTCGCAATAGTGAAGGAAGCGGTACCCGTCAACAGGTGAAATGGGATACAGCATTCCGTGTGTTACCTTTTCCGACCGGAGAATTTCACGGGTATTTATATCAATATACTTTATGGTATGCGTATCACCATCACCAACGGGAGTTTCGGGGCTGAAATAAACGTTTACGTCATGATCGGCCACGGGGAAAGTCCCTTCCGGATTTTCCGGCCCAAGGGTATTGTCAGGATTTACAACACGGTGATAAACAAATTTATATTTCGGTATAACTTCAACCTCATAAGTAGTTCCCTCAGGCACTCTTACGGTTTTAAGAACGGAGTTGTCGGTTACGTCAATATAGGTAACGGTTATATTGTTCCCGTCAGCCTCAGCAGGAACACAGTAAACGTCAATATCTGCACTCATGCGGGATATTTTTCCATGAGGTTCAAAGAAATACTTTTCGCTGCCGTCGGGGTATTTTTCAACATGGCTCAGATATTCATAACCGTCGTCGCACTTTAAGGTATAATTCATGCTTACGTCAACATCATTATAAACAATCGGCTCTTTTTCGGAAAGCACCTCTCCTGAATTGGCGTTTATAAAGCGGAAATTCCATCTCAATCCTTCTGCATTTCCCATATAGACATCAACCCTGCGGTAGGGGACAACATTGCTGTTTTCGTCAACAAAGGTAAAATCCATGCCTTTGGCTTCACCGTAGAAGCTTCCGTCGCTGTTGTACAGCTCGCTGTGGTCGTAAAGATATTCTGTTCCTTTGAAGGTTCTGGGAGAGATAACACTGAATTTACCCCGCAACGGATCAGCTTTTCCTATTGTATTGTAAATTCTTCTGTATTCGTGACCCAACTTCATGCCCGTATCTTTATCAATATAGTTTATCAGGATATCTTCCTGTACAACAACCTGCACTTCTGCAAAATACCATAAGATACCTTTGGGGTAATTGGGATTTTCTCCCTTACTTTTGTGGGAGCCGTTTACGCTCCATGCCCAATCGCTGTTTTTATGGGGCTTTGTGCTGCTTTTTACACAGAGATAAAAATGATTTGTTCCCGGCTTTGTCAGCTTGAATTCCGTTTTGCCCAAAATATTATAATCGTAAATATGATTATTCGGGTCACTGTTCCACAGGTCGCCCCAATACTGCCAGTCCCAGCTGGCTATTTTGTCCCCGTTGTTTTTAGGAACGGAGCAATCGACAAAATACAGTGTTTCTCCTACATAACAATAAAGTGTGTTTATATCCTCAGGTTCTTTGAGTGTATAGTCGGGAAACTCCACTTTTACTGTCGCAACGTCCTGTTTATTGTCAATTTGAAAACCTGTGCTGACAGCTTTCCCTTGATACCCCGGATTGGGCAATCCGTTCGTTTTCGGTCTGTCATTTACACGGATGACTTCAAAAGCTGCAAGCGGACGGACTATCTCTTTTCCGTTCCTGTCTTTAGGAACAGGCATTTGCTGATTTTCAGCCATTTCACTTCCATGTTCTGCACGGCGGGTATCCATAAGTTTCGGCTGCGGTTCTGCATATACCCCTGTGCTGCATAAAAAAATGACCGCCATAATGGCAGTCAAAATGCGTAACAATTTAGTTTTCATAGTTTTTTCCTTTCCGATATTTAATTATCAATGATTATATTTATGAAATCAGTTTTAGTTTTTGGAAGAAGTAATCACAACAGTTCTGTTTTCATTGTCCCAGTCAACCTTTGCACCCAAAACCTCGCTGAAGAAGCGAAGGGGAATATATGTGCGGTTGTTTTTAAGGAAACCTACGCTGTCAAGCTTTACCGGTTCCTGATCTTGAATCTGATCATCAATATAGTCGTTACCATATTTAATTTTGTAAGAAGAAATTGTGTCGTTACCAATATTATACTGAATATGAATATTTTCATCTCTATCAGTTGTCCAAATAGTTAAGTTTATATGACCCGTATCAATAAACACCGGAACTTTTACAAATATGCCTTCCGGATCATCCATAGCTGAATAAAGCCTTCTGCCAAAGTCGTTCCAGTACATCTTACACCGATTCTGTGCTATAGCCCATGCATCCCTTTGATCGTCCCGAACCTTTGCCCCCAAAGCTTCGGAAACGAATCTTAAAGGAACCATAGTCCGTCCGTTTATGTCGATGAACGGCTCGGCGTCAGGGAACTCAACTTCCTTGCCGTCCACAACAACCTTAACGTTTCCGCTTGCATAGCATGTATCCGCCCAATTGTAGCCAAAGCCGTTGGGAACACGTTTGGAAATTTCTCCACTATTTGTATCTTTAAAATATTCTTTAGAGGTGTCGATGTCAATGCCTTCGGGGACTTCCTGATTTTGAAGCTTAAGAGTAACCCACGGAGCTTCTTCCGTGAGAGCACCTCTTTCGTCAGTTTCGTAGCCTACCGTAAAGTTCCAAAAGTCCATGTATGTAACGTTTGGAGAATAAATATTAGGGACATAAGTTTCCCACCAGCGTTCGTTTTCCGCAAAGACAGAACCGCAAAGTGCCGCAATTGCAACAGCTAAACAAGTAATGGCAGCTGTAATCTTTTTCAACATAACAATCTTCCTTTCGAGTTTTTTGAATTTACCTCTTTTACCTATATTCATTATATCATATTTATTTTGATTTGTCAACAATATATTAGGAAATATTGTAAACTTTTTGTGAACAACGCCAAAATTTCATATGTTTCTTTTTCAGCTATCGGTTATTACATTTCTTCTTCATCGGCATCAAAACCTGCCGGAGGTTGCAGAGCTGAAAACAGCACGTAAATTTACTACATTTCAAATTCGTCGAAACAATCCTCGCTATAGTTTTCGCTGTATTCGTGCGCTTTGCCTAAGCCTAAAATTGCGCTGTACCCGTTATCGGTATAAGGCTTATATTCGCCTGTGTACTCAAGGAGTTCGTTTTCAGCGGGTATATATACCTTGCCGTTTTCAAGGCACTTGAATATATCGCAAGGAATATCATTGCAAGCCATGTAAAAGTCCTTATGTTTATAATCAATCTTGTTTTCACCGTACTTTTCAACATATTGATTAGTCCATATTCCCAATTTTCTATCCGGAGCAGTATGATGTGTTATATGCTCAAACTGAGTTGAACCATTTATAACTCCGACAGGGAGAAAATGACAGCCGCCATACTCAAAGGCATTAGGATTTTCTTTTATTGTCTTTTCGATTTCGAGCTTTTGATTAAGCCATTCGGGATAATACTCTTTCTTCAAAATACCAAGTACATCGTATCTTTCAAAACGAGTGCTATTGTCTTTATATAAATAATCGCAAAATACAGCCGAGCCACGAGTGGCAGGCCGTGCACCGTTACCTCCTGTACAGCGTACAATTTGATGTGCTTCGGTTTGATATTCGGGTCTTAACACCTTTGGGTCAATGACAATGATTTCACCCTCTAAATTTTTATCGGTAATGCTATCGCACATTTCGCCGGTAATAATGCCTTTCGGCATATCTTTTTCACTTGCTTTTGTTTTCTCAATCTGTTCTTTGAGCCTGTCTGAATATATTTCGGCAATTTCAAGAAAATTATTACCTGTCAGTACCTCAGAAAACCTTTCAAAAAGGTCGTCCCTTTCGCTGAAGCACGTCATGTAGAAATATCCGTCCTTTTCCTCCATGTTTTCCCCAAGCAAAAGCTCTTTATCGCCGATATGTATTGAGTTTATAATATTATAGTTTCCTGCTTTTCTGATTTCCCTGCTCATTTCGTATTCCCTCGCTTTCATAATTGTTCATTCGTCTATCCTCGTTTTTTATAAACTCAACAAGAATATATTAAAGCGCTTCCACTTCGGCGCAGCAGTTTTCGTAAAACTCCCGTGCTTCATCAAAACCGGAAAAGTATTTGCCGTGATCCCATTCGTTTTCGGAAAGATTTGTTGCAACAATGAAAGGCTGAGGAGTTCCGGAAAGAGAAAAAAGCAGCGATTTTTCTCCGCTTTGCCCGCAAATTACGTATCGGCAGCCGTTTCTGTTATTAAAAATGTTGTTGTTGTAAAGGTTAAGCCACTGCTTTTCATCGTTGGACACCGGCGTCCATGTTTCAAGACTTTGGCGGATTTCACTTCCCGTGTAATGCTGACTTGCGGAAGAAATGAAATCGGTAAGAGACACATTGTCATGCTCTATAAGCATACGTTCAAGTTCCATCTGTATTTTTCTCTCAATAGGAACTGCCTTACAATTTATGCGCTCGATTGTTTTCCTGATGTTATCACTGAGATAGCTCAGTCTTTCGTGGGTATATGTTCCATAATATATACGGTTTTCATCCAACAGCTTCAATATTTTTTTGTCAAGCTGAATGCTGTCCTCCATGTTCTGAAGCCGTCCAGCCTGTTCAAAGCGGCTTTCATCACGACAGACCACAATGTTGAAATTTTCAAATCTGTTTACCCCGGCAAAAATATCTTTAGTAAATTGGGGGCTGTTCCATTCCCCATAAATTTCACTGAGGATAAGAGGTGAGTCCGTAACGGCAATGTCTATCTTACCGTTGAGCCGATTTATGCGGCGAAACTGTTCCTGAAACAATGCTTCCTGATCGGCAAGCTTATCGAGACGGTTTTCCCAGACCAGCTCCTTGGCATATTCGGGTACATACTCAACAACGTAACCCATTCGCTTTAACTCCGCCGCCAGATTCCATGCGGCATGAGTTTTTCCCGCTCCCGGACCGCCCAGCGTATTAACTACGAGCATAACTGATTGCCTCCTTTAATATTATCGAGCCGTTTAAAAATTATATTCTTTTCTTCAGTACAGAGCTTATTTGCTCCTTTGAAGCTGCCGTCCTCATATCCCTTGAGAACGCCTCTGGCATAAAGCTGAAGAACATGATATTGACATGAATTGCAGATGTCGTTATAGTCGGATATTTTTTCTATAAACTTATCCGTTTCGGAAGCCGGCAGGTAGGATATCCCCCAAATTTTTTCCATAGCACGGGAAACCAACTTTGCTGCGGTTTGTCTGGATATATTTTCTTCAAAACGGCTTTCACCATATTCACCTTTGTTCATTATGCCTAATTCCTCTGCCTTAAGTATAACCGCCCCGTTATCAAGGGGAAGGCTGATTACATTCAGGTTTATAAGCAGTTCGTTAGTGAAGCTGCAAATGGTGGGTTTCTCCGCAGGATCGCTTGCAAAAACTATTGTTGCGACACAGACAAGAGTCATAGCCGCAATTGTAATAAATGTAAAAACAAATTCTCTCACTATATATTCACTCCAATTCAATTTCAAAATTATTCTGAAATTCTCTGCATTTTTCTTCAAGCAGAGCAAAATCACAACATACATTGTTCATCAGGCTGCCCTGGATATGGGCCTCTCTGTATACCCATGCAGCCTTGCCGTAAATAAGCCCCCTGTTTTTATTACAAAAAAAGAGTTCGTTGGAAAGTAAATCCCTATATATTTTTTCTTCCTTTGAAAAATCCTTAATCTTTACTTCTGAAAGGGGAACAGGAAACATATGAGATAATCCGATGCTCCCCAAAGGTCTTTTCTGCCTGTTTAAAATAACCACGTTGCTTGCCATAGCCTTTGTCTTTGAGCTTATGGGGGCAAAGTAATTTACGTTGTTTACCTTGAGGATAATTCCGCAGAAAAAACGTTGATGCCTGAATTCGATGCCGGATGTATCAGGGACCTTATCATCAAACATGGAAAGATAAGATAGGTATTTATCTGATACATGATAAAATTTTATTTTCAATTTAAAACCGCCTTTAAATATATTTACAATATTTGCGGTTTTTGGCAGGACGTGCCGAAGTAAAAAGCGCCTTGAATAAAATCAAGACGCTTTTCTTCTCCACTCTCGTAAATCGGCGGTGGTAGCCTTCCCGTACTCGTAAGTAGGCGACGGAAACCGATTGAATTTAAGACTTCGCATTTAAGGCTGCGAAACACCTCGGGTCAACTGTACGTTATGTACAACTATAGTTTACATCTCATGAATGAAAATGTCAATACATGAAATTATAAACAATTTGTTAACGTATACGTTGATTGAGACTTTTTACATCAAAAGGAATAGCTATGTACCGATATTCAGTAGGAAGGTTATCAAAAAGCTTTCCCACCAATTCAGGTTCGATATAAAGCGTACCCTTAACCTTGTAATATGCCGATATACCTACGCTGCCGCCTTCTTCAATTTCCTCGTCCTCAATGTTTATCAGATATGAAAATCTTCCGCCCGGCTCATTTTGCAGCTCAGCAATATAAGCAGCAAATTCTTCACGGGCTGTTTCTGCGTCAATTTTTGAAATGTGTTCCCGCCGATAATCATCGTCCGTGGCAACTTCCACGGCGATGTTAAGGCCCCGTTGAATCTCAATGTCTATGTGATTTTTGAAAGTGTATATGTTGTAAATCTCTATGGTAAGCAGAGTTACAATAACAAAAATAAATACAAAAAACAAAAGAAATACCGGGGCAAAGGCGCATTTCTTCACATCTATTCACCATCCCTCCAAAGCACCTGAGAAACTCCCGTAAGCGTTTTGCTCATAGGAATCTCAACTGTAACGGGATCGGTAAAGGTGGGGCGGATAACTTCTACATAAACCGTGTCCGAAACGGTTACACTGAAACGATCTCTAAGCTGAATTCTTCCTGTGGTGCTCCATGTAACGGTAGGGTTTATTCCCAACTCGGTTTTCAGGTCATCCTCCAAAGCATAGGTTGAAGAAGAAACTTCGCCGTTGGCTTCAACATCACGCACAAGTACCTTAGCCATGTAGTCCAGATTTTGTTTTGCGATGAAAGGCTGCCATATTGCTACGAGTGTCATTACAAGGCTCATTATGATAATAAACTCAATAAGTATCTCAAAGTATGCTTCTGACTTTTTTCGCATAAATATATTCCTTCCTTAAATTAGAAGTTAAATTTATTTCTGATTTCGCCGATTACATCTTCCCAAAGTTCGGGAACGGCGGTGTTGAGCAGCGCAAGCAGGGCAACGCCCAAAAGAACCACGATCAGAATTTTAACAAGCATATCGAGGTATGCTTCGCCCCGTTTTCTGAGGGAAAAAGTCTGCTTTGCAGCAGAAAGTGTCCGGTGTTTAAGCTGTTCCAAATAAAGCATGTTAAGTGCTCCTTTCTTTTTTAAAATATACCGCCAAGCCCCGTTTTAAGGTTAATCAAAATGCAGTAAAGGTATACTGCAATGAGCATAACCGTAAGAGCAATGGTGGCACGTTTGATTTTGGAGGGCCGCTTTGCGATCTCCTTTTTCAAATTTTCTTTCGCCAGCATATTCATGGTCTGTTCCGTGATGGCGAAGAAGGTGGATTGATCCTCTCCGGCGTTGGCAGCAATTACACCGCCAACGAAATCCGTCAAGTAAGATATATTGACACGCTCTGCAAGGTGTGTCAAAGCCTCTGTTTCGTCTACATTGGTGCGAAGCTCAGTCAGAAGCACATTGAGATCATATTTTAGGGGACCGGCTATTTCCGTATATTTTTCAATACAACTGATTAGTCGTCTGTCGGTTTTAGAGGCGCTGTTATATGTACGGATGAAGCGGGGGAGTTCATTAATTATTCCTGAGTTAAGCTCTTTGATTTTATCTTCCGCCCTGTGCATATTTTTAAAAAACATTACAACCCCAAGCAGTATGCCTAAAAGAGTAAGCATGGGTATACCGAGTACCACACAGGAGAGGGATAATATAATAATTGCCGCAGAAATAATAATTGCCTGAGCCTGATATTCCTCCGGAGACATACGTATATTAGCCCTCGCCAAGGTACGAACCATTTTCTCCCGCTTATATACATCAATCTTGATAAACTTTGAAACAAGAATTATAACGGGGGCCAGCATAGTTCCTTCAATCGTTAAGGCAGTATCCTTTTTTGAAATGAGCCGGCGCATCATTTTATCTGTTTTTGCAGAAGGAAAATTAATAAATTTTCCCGCCAAAATAAATGTTCCGGCTGAAAACAGCAGTATAAATAACAGTCTGTACACAGCGCACCTCCTAAGAAAGATTTGCCGGCTTATTGATTTTTATTACATAAGCCGTGCCTATCAAAGCCACAAGGAAGGTAAGTGCTATCAGGATTTTACCCGGTCCGGTGGTGGTAAGAATATCATACCAATCCTTATTAAGGAACCGCAGCATCGGAATATTTGCAAGCACCACAGCTTCTACGCTGATAAAATCCTTATACAAAGCTGCGGTTTCCGTAGCAAGCTCCTCGTTGATCTGCCGCACGTCCGCCATCTTCTTTATAATAGGCGTAAGGCTCTGTTTATGCAGACGGTCATGCTGACATAAGATAAGTACGTCGCACCATTCTTTCCAGAAGGGATTGTCAATCGCCGCCTGCATACGGCGGATATTGCGTATATCTGAGCTGTCAATAAAGGTTTTGGATGTGACAAAATCCTGAAAAACCTTTTTAAGGGGCATTTCAATGTTGGGAATATTTTTGTTTATGGCCGTAACAATGTTGTCTGTGGACATGTATGTATTGGTTATAATGCCCAGAACAGTTTCTATTTGTTCGGAGAGCCATTGCTTATATCTGGTAGTTTTGATACTGAGAAACCATCCCGGAATAACAGGAAGGCCCGCTCCGAGGACAAGAGAAAGGAATCCGTTTCCCCAAAATGCGCCTATCAGTATCCCGGCAATGCTCAGAGCTGCCATTATATACAAATACTGATTAAAGCTGAGCTTGGAATTTTCCAATGCGGCGGTTGAATCCGCTTTGAATCGACCCCATCGGCTGAGCTTTTTCCCGGTAAGCTCCAGCCGCTTGTTTTCTGCAATAGCGGCGGCTACTTCTTCGACTTTTCTGGCCTTTATTACAGAAGTCTTTTTACGGGAAAAAATTACTGACAGACTGCCTATGGAAAGAAGCAAAAATATAACCAGTCGATACAAGCTATATCCCTCCCTTTTCCTTAATCCATTCGGGGGAAGCATACTTTGCCACCCTCGACAGAGGAGCCCCGTTCTCAAGCATACGCTCGGCTATTTTGTCCGAAACATACCCCACCTGAGCATGTGTTCCCTTTATTTTCCCATCGGGACCTATACCGCTTAAGCGGAAGCGGAAAATATCCTTACATATAAAATCGTCGTTATTATAAGACAAGCCTTCCACAATGCTCAGATACTTTCTGCTGCTGTCAATCATTTTTTTCTTGTATACCACAATAGGAAACGCATCAACAATATTTTTAGCAAGACGTGTTTCAGAACTGATATGGCCGGACTGCTCGCACATGGAAAGAATACGGGCATAGGCATCTGCCGCAGAGTTAGCGTGAAGGGTTGTGGCTACGGTGTGCCCTGTTCTTGCCGCTTCCTGTGCGTCCAGTGCTTCGCTGCCTCTCATCTCTGCCGGAACAATTATGTGAGGGTGATATCTGAGGGAGGCTTTTACAAGCCTTTGACTGTCTATTTTTGCTGAAGGGTTGGTAGTCCAGTTTACAACACGGTTGTATATGCGCCCGTCCTCATTCCTTTTTGTGAGGCGCAGCTCACGCACACCTTCCTCGATTGTTACAATACGGTAGTAGTCCGGGCAAAGGTTTAAGAATACATTCAAATCCGTAGTTTTGCCTGACGAAGTGCCTCCGGCAAAGGCTACAGAGATTCCGCTTGTTAAGCACAGATAGATAAAATCCATTTCCTCTTTGGTACATGTTCCAAAAGATATCATATCTTCGGCAGAAAATTTATCTTCCCTTTGCTTTCGTATCGAGGCCGATGCTCCCGCCTCTTTATCGTTTACAGGGCTTATTGTTGCGGATATTCTGACGCCCTGAGACATATAGCTGTCCTGCACAGGCTCACTGCCGTCCAAAACAAGCCCGCCCAGAGCGACCATCTTTTTTACCGTATCCATACATTGGGTTGGGCTGAGGAATGTATCGCCGACCTTTTCCACCTCGCCGCCGGCATATTCGACTTCAACATCGTCAAACGCATTTATATTGATTTCCTCAACATTCGGATCAAAAAGGTACTGAGTCAAAAAGCCGAAGCCCGCCATATCCTCATAGAGCTTCCCGCAGAGCTGAGAATTGTCCTCTATTTCGGAACAAAGCAAATTCAGCTTTATAACATAAGAGGATATAAGGCGCTTCAAGACTTCGGCGCTGTCCTTAGACGTTATCACGCTGCTTAATTCATCGGCGTGTTTTTTGCTTATAACTTCCCTTATTGTATTAAGGATTTCACCGTATGGCTTCGGTATTATTTTTTCTTTACCGTTTCGTATGGTTTTATCGTCGGTTTCTCCTTTGCGCTGCTCCATTTCGTAGGCAGCCTCAAAAATATCAATCGCCACTTGTGATTCCTCCTCTCACCAGTTTCAAAAGCTCAATCATATTTTTTGCATAATCGGCTTTGTTTCTTTTTCCGCTCATAAACGGTACTCCTGTATTTACCGACTGTTTTACGGCAGCATCGAAAGGAAGGGTTACATCAAAGCTGTCGCCGAAAACTGCCTCTATATTACTGAAGCTTACGGCATTTTCATTGGCGTAAAGCACGTTTATTACTTTAGCGCACTTGTCGATAAAGGGCTTCATTGCCTTAGCACGAATAAGCCCGACAACATCCGGATGCACAAGATTAATTACTTTGTCGGCATAGACAAGCGCCCACAGCTTATATGGATTATTCGGTGAATCCTCGCAGTCCACAACAACATATTCAAATTGATTTTTAAGCTCTGTAATCAATTCTCTGATATGTTCGTCGCTGAGTATGCTGTCATTGCCCAGATGGTCAAAATATGTTGTTTCGCTGTGAGCCGAAAGCAGAAACAGATTATTTCTGCCGGGCACGGGGAATACTGCGCCGGGAAGGTCGATGTCCTTTGCGTTGCTGATTTTTGTAAAGCTTTTTTCAGGCGGAATTTCTGCTCCGAAAAAACTTCCTATGCTGCCGCAGGAAAGGTCTGTATCAAAAAGACAGGTCAGACTGTTGTCGCTGAGAAGCCAAGATAAATTTGCCGCCACCGTGCTTTTTCCTCCGAAGCCGGTTATTGCTATCAGTCTGCCCATTACTGTACCCCTCCCAATAATGCCTGAGCCGCTTCGCCTCTGCCGGCAAAGGCAAGATGGATTTCTCCGCCCTGTTCAAGGGTAATAAGCTGAGCCGCCTGAGCCTTTGAAGCAAGCAGGGTTACTGTTTCGGGAACGCTGCCGCTTGCGGCATCTTCACCCTTGCTGCCGCTTACTGCCAGCACCTCTAATGCTGCAAGCTCCGGCAAAGATATAAGGCCGTTATCCTTGCTGTAACCAAAAACAGTTACAACGTCTCCTTCCTCAAGCTTTCCGCTGACGGATGAGCTGAGAGTGCTCATTGAAACAGACACCGCATATTTATCACTTCGGGAATCCACCTTATGGAAATTATTTTCCGATTGATTCGAGCTGAGCTTTGCGGGCGTTACAAAGTCCTCAGGGTAAATGTCCGTCACCGCATATTTTCCTACAGCATAGGCCTTGTCTGTTACCGCATCGGCGGGAGCTTCGCTGCTCACCTTCACCGTAAGCATATCCTCTTTAATCAGAGTGCCTTTGGCGATTATAGTTTTCATTTTTATTACTTCAATGCCGTTTTCCTTCTTCCTGTTCTGTCCGGGAATTAAGAAAAAGGCTATAATTGCCGCAAGTATAATACAGATTGCGGCAACAACATATTTGCTTGTGAAAATATTTTTGATTTTGTTTTTCATTGGATGCCTCCTAAGATTGTTTCAATATTTTGATATGTGTCGGCATTTTCTTTTCCGTAAAAAATGTCGGGCTCATACTGTGCAAATAAGGTTTTGTTCATGCCGAAAAGCTCCGATATATCGCCTCTTTCCTCCGGCATTGAAAAGTTCAGAAGAAAAATAAAATCCTCCTGTCCCATTATGCTCATGTATATTCTGCTGAGCTTTCCTAACGCCCAAGGCTTTACAGACGATACTATCACCTTTAAATCACAGGAAAGAAAGCTGCTGTTATATTCTGAGGGCGCTCCGTAATCCTCTATGAAGAAATCAAAATCGGCCTTATCTGCAACCGTATTGGCAAACTCATTGGAATAAACGGGAAGCCTGGCAATAAAAGCGCAGTTATCTCCGTCCTTGAAAACATCAGTCCACGTTTTATAGCCCTCTGCCGTAGAGTCGCCGCAGGTTTGAATGTAGCACGATTTTCTGCCTGACGACAAAAGATGCGCCGCAAATGCCAGCGCATGGTGAGTTGTTCCGCCGCCGGGTGACGTTCCGGCAAAACCGATGCGGAGCTTCCTTTGCGGAACGGATTCTTCTTCCTTTTCCGTGCTCTTTCGCTTAAAGAAGGTTTTCTTCGGTGTCGGCTCATTATGTACTGTGGGTACAAAAATATAGCTTTCGTCAATAACCTGACTCAAGGCTTCATCGGGAGCCTTTTCGGGAGGAATTATATTTTTAAACCCCGCCGATGTCAAGTCGGCATAATCCTGTTCGGGAGTTTCTTCATCGGTTATTACAACAAGCTTTCCCGCAAACAGCTTCTTAAGAGAAATTATACTCCCCGGATCACATTTGAGGGCAGAATACTCAATTATGAGCAGTCCCACATGATTAAGATTGCGTAAGTTTAATGTTACGCTTCTTATATCCTCCGTTGTCCTGTTCTCTATTACCTCAATGGCATTTTCCCTGCATACCCTTTGCAAAGGAACAGTGTTATATGCTTTGCTGCAATATATATGTGCAACACTCATGCTTTACCTTCTTTCTTATATACTGAGGCTCCAGAAAGGGCCGCCGGCGGCAGCTCCCCGATTTGCCTCGTTAAGTATGATATTTATATCCCACTCCTTTTCGCTTCGCTTGTAACTGGCCGGATCCGCAACAAGAACCTTACCGTTTGGAGTTATGCCACGCAGGACAATAAAATGTCCGCCCCTTGTAAAATGGCCTTTCGACATAATAGCAATTACAAGCTTTCCGCTTGACAGGTGTGCCGCCAGCTGAGCAGCGTTTGAACGCCCTAATTTTTCAACTTTCAATCCATAATGCTTCGCTCCGGTGGGAATAAGGCTGTGATAGCTTCCGCTGCCCTCGCAACGATGCCCGTTTGCAACAGACCATGCACATACCGTAGGCGGATCTACGTTTACGCCCGTAAGGGTAGAAACCGCTATTGCCAACGCCGTAGGTCCGCAGCCTGCCTGACCTATGGTACTGGAGCGACCGTACATCTGCCCAGACCAACGGGAATCAAGCTGATTATAATACACCACTTGTGTTTCTCCCGCCGCTCCGAGTGTAACGCCATCGTAAGAAGCTGCTGCTCCGCTGCTGTCCATAGAAACATCATTTTGATAAAAGCTGCTTTGCAGTTGGGTTATCCATGTCATTTCATTGTCGGAAAACGCCATTTCCGCCAAGGCCTCAATAGGATGCTCCAACACAAAAGTAATAAAACCGGCAAGCATAATTATCAAAATAACAGGGGTAAGAATAACCGCAAGAATTGTACTGCGGGCTTCTTCATTTTCGGCAGTTTTTGCGGCAATAAGTCTGAGCAGCCTCAAAAAAGCCTCTTTAGCTGCCGCTGCCATATGTGTCATCCCTTTCACACTTTATTTGCGGAGTTTTAAATTTCCCGCTGGACAATATCAATATGAATAATATTGCAGATACAAGGAAAACAAAAAAAACAACTGCTAAAATAATGCACCTTGAAATCAATGCGTGTCACCTCCGATTTACATTTCATTTTCTTCAAAACCGCCGTTGGTCAGGTTTTTGTTAAACCTTGCAGCAGTACGGTCACTTTTGTGTATATATTCCTTTAATGCATTACCCTCAAGGCTCTTATTGTCCAGAGCATCTGAAATCGGGTAATCGCTGCCGGAACTGCTTCGGGCAATTTGTACAAGCCCGATAAACAGGTTAAGCTCTCCGCTTACCGTATTAAGCTTGAACTGTTCCTGAAGGGCTTTCGACGTAAACCACTCATTGCCTCCGTAAAGCATATCTGTGCTGAGATACTTTCCGTTGGGAGTTTTTATTAGAAGGTCCGGATATTTATCGCTTAAAGTCACTTCATAATCTAATGCCTTCATACCCTCAATAAATTGATTCATGGAAAGACATCTTTTTGAAATTTGAACGATTGTTTCTCTGGCCTCTCTGAACTCCTTTTGAAGCTGAGTTATTACCTTAGTCTGTTCATCGGGATTACAGGTTTCCCGGTTAAGGTTTATAACCTCGACAAACCGCTTCAGCCGCCAATGGTTATTAGGTTTATCCGCATTTTCCTTAAATCTGCGGGTTAAGGCACTTTTGGAGAAGAAGTAGTCTGTTTCCGCCTTTTCTTCTCCGGCCTCTTTATCGGCCCGTTCAAACAGCTCATCAAGCTTATGGTCACGGACTTTTTTTCCGTCTGAATTTTCAAAGGTTATGTATTTGCGGTTTTCCTCCCAAATTACATTTTTGTATCCTATGGCTTTCATTGCCCAAATGAATTCCTCTTTGGATTCTGCCGCCTCCGCTATGTAATCAGCTGCAAGCATTGTTTCGTGAACCCAGCTGAAGCGGCCATACTTCATTATATAATACAGGCCGTTGCTTCGCTTGCGCTTCACGCCTATATCAATAGCATCCAACCGCATTTCCTTCAGAACGTTTTCATTGATATCTCTTTTCAGCTGCATCAATTCCATGTTGGTCTGATGCCATTTTTTACCGTCAAGCCCCACAGAATTTATAAGGAAATGCACATGAGTATGAGCTTTGTCACGATGAACGCCGAACACCATTTGAAAGTTTTCAAACTCCTTAAGCCGGAGAACCTTCTCAGCCGCTTCGGCTGCCTTTTCATAGCTGACATCCTCTTTCTGCGAGAATGACAGTACAAAATGCGTTGCCAGTCTGCCGCCGGTTTTTTCGGCAGCTTCACGGGTACATTGAAAATCCCAGTATACATTTTCTATGTCCGTGTCCTTCTGACCAATAAGATTAGGAGCAGTTTTTTGTTCGCCGAAAATATATTCGATGGCCTTTTTTAATCCAGCTTTTGTTTTGATTGCGTTATTAATAAATTTAAGGATTGCCATATCTTGCTTAATTCCTTCTTTGTGCTTTCAAGCTGAGGTGCAGTAATTTTGCCTTGATGACAAAGTATGGTTATCTGGTTAAGATTCACACCAATGTGCCTCAGCTCCTTTCTGAACTCAGTCAATCCTTCGATGACGGTTATCTGTTTTTCCATGCAGCAGCTTCTGACGAACTCCGATACGCTGAGATTGGAAGCTGCTGCCTTTTCTTCAATTTCCTCAAATTCGTTTTCCGTAACACGGAATGTAAGTCTTTTTTCTCGGTTCATATTTTCTCCTGTTCAGCAATAATAATGGGGGTTTGGGCGCAGCCCATTTGCCAATGTCCGACATTGGCGTATCTTGCCATACCCGAAACGGGTATGTCGTTCGTCCGATTTCACCGCAGCGAAATCGGGACTCATATAGCTGAAAAAAGGAAATCTTTTCAGCGAGGGATTTTCAAGAGGTGCCTTCCTTGAAGCAGAAGCCCGACCTTTAACATTCCAAGGATTTTATTTGTTCCTCATAATAGCACAGCCTTTTATTCCGTTCGGGACTTTGGGGCAGCCGTCTTTCTGCTGACAGTGCATCCGTATAAAACCGCAGCTTGGTTTTATAAAAATTACACCGCTTTTTCAGCGGCAATGCAATGATAAGTACGCTGCACATCCCGGAGGAAGGCTGATATGCAAAGCAGTCTTTGCATTTGTTTTCATTCATTCCAGTACCATCTCCTCTTGTTCCTGTATCCGAAGAAGGTCATCGTTATAGTCCTTCGATATCGGAGCTCTGATTTTAACGGTATATCCCATGGCGCTGTATTTATCAGAATAGCCGGTCATGGCACGAATCCCTGCATCATCATTATCCAAACAAAAGGTTATTTCTTTGATATTTCTATGCCCCTTGAGGTATCTGTCCAAAGCGAGGTCGCTTACTCCGCCCAAGGAAAGATAGCTGAACCGGCGATAGTCAACCCCCTCTGATTTTGCGATACTGATAACCGAAAGGGCATCAATGGGGCTTTCCGTTACAAAAAGCTTGCTTCCGTTTGAATCCAAATGGAAGCCTACACTTTTGTCGCTTCCCAAAGCGTCCTGACGGTATTTGCTTGCTGAATTAGTGCTGCGTTTGCTTGCATAAGCAATATCGCCCTTTTCGTCATTTCCAAGAAATACCACACCAAAGTTAATTTTGTAATCCTTTATGATTTTGCCGCTGAACAATCCATTCAGTGTATTTCTTTTCGTGTCCTGAAGCTGCATATATTTGGGAATACCGTCTTTATATCCGATGCCGTCTTTCACGGTATCTATAAGCTGTTTTTCCAAAAGATATTTAATCCCTTCGGCTGATATCCCGTTGACTTCTTCACCCTTCGGGAGCCTGAGCCGAACATCCGCCGCCTGATAAATCAGTCCCTGATGCATAAGCTGCGAAATAAGCTCTCCGTCAATTCCCCTTGTTTTATTGAGATAAGCAAAGGCGGCATGATGGTTTTCATGCCGCCAGGGAAGTATCGGAGAAAAATGAGGCTCGTCAGCTTTTTTGACTGCCGGAGTATACACGACCGGAGCAATGCTGTTTACCCCCGCAAATTCGGAAAGACGTATAACCGCATCCACGTAGGGAATACCTTCCACCGCCGTCATATAATCAATGGTATTTCTGCCGCCGAATCCCCGTGAAAACCAGTGCCATTTATTGTTGCGTGAAATGACAAGACTGTCATGTTCGGCAAGGCAAAAATCCCTCCCTCTGGGCTTTAATACATGACCTGTCCGGGTAAGATAGTCCACAAGGCTTACGCCGAGAGCGGCACTGTACTGTTTCTGAGTAAACCGTTTTGCCATTCTTTATACCTCCATTTCTAAGTCCTCAGCGGCATCTTGAGCCGCACAGACTTCTTCAATTAGTTTTTTAAACAGTCCGGGCAAATCCTGTTCCGAAAGCCCTCCCAGATTTGTTTCAATGCGATCGTCCAATAGGCTGTAACGAATTTCTTCAGAATCAACGAAGTATTCCAAAATATGTATCTCATTTGTTTCTTTGAGAAATTCAAAAGAAAAACAAGGCTCCTTTCCATAGAAATCACCTTGTCTCTCATAATGGGCTATGCTGAATATGCTGCCGCCCATGCTTTCAAGCATAAATTTTCCCATCTCTATGTAGGGCGTACCTTCAACAATGGGCGAAAATAATTCTTGTACGGTTTCATAAAAAGCTTTTTCCTCCGGATTTTCGGCATCCAGATTAAGTTTGGTATCTATTTCCGCAAGTCTTATTTCCATAGCCTCCAGTTCATCTTTGTGCTCCCATTCTTTTGTTAAAAGCTCCTTTGCGGCGGCTATATCACTTTCCGTTTCTGATATCTTTTCATTATGCTTTACAATTACATTTTCAAAATCGTTTAACACATTATCCATTCTTGTAATATTGCCTATGGGGGAGCTGCCAAGCTCTGTTTTGTGAGCTTGCTTTCCCAAAAGAATCATAGCATATGAATACTCACCGAAAAAAAGGGAAGGCTCAATTTTTAAGGAGAAGCCACGATAGCTGCCTATGTGTGTGCTTGAATTGTACTTCCGGCACAGCTCAATAATAGCTTTGCCGGCCTTTTCCTTATTCCTATACACAATTCCTTCGAGGGTTATTTCAAAATCAGGTTTTGTTTCGGCATTGCGGGTTTTTATATCAGCTTCATAATCTTCAATATATTTTTTATGATACTCTATTTTTTTGGGATACCCGATTTTCAGATTTTGGGCAATTGCTGATTTTTGCAAAACAAACCCATTCTTGAGAAGTTTCAGCCGCTGGATTTCCGTTTCGAGCTCCATCTTTTCCTTAATGAGCGGATTGCCCGTGGCAAGAGCTTTGATCTCCGCATAGGACAGCACAGTCTCGTCAACGTCGGAAGCTGACCTTGCAGGCACTTTTCCCGTCATAATCTGAGAAATAAATTTCTGTTTATTTTCAATTATCTGATAGAGATACGCATCGAAGGTGCCTTCCGTAACATAACGGTGTATGTATACCTTCTTATTTCTGTTTCCCTGACGGATAACCCTTCCTGCCCGCTGCTCCAAATCCCGTGGCCGCCACGGACAATCTAAATCGTGGATGGCAATAAGCCTTTCCTGAACGTTGGTTCCGGCTCCCATCTTTTGGGTGCTGCCAATTAATACACGCACCTCTCCGCTGCGCACTTTGGCAAACAATTCTTCCTTTGCTGCCTTTGTTTTTGCGCTGTGGATATACGCTATTTCTTCCGGCGGTATTCCCATTTTTATAAGCTTTTCCTTAAGGTCATCGTAAACGTTGAAATTACTTTTATCCGGAGTTGAAATATCACAGAACACAAGCTGCGTAAGACGTTCGTCCATGCCGTCGCTCCAGTGATTAAAAACTCTTTGCGCACACAAATTCACCTTGCTTTGAGAATCATCGGGGGCGAGAGGATTTATCAGCCTTTGGTCAAGGGCCAGCTTCCGCCCATCGTTAGTGACCAGAAGCATATTATCTTCTATGGAAATGTCCCCGTCACGGGTAAATTTCATAGGATCTCCCTTTCGTATTCTGTCAGCCCGCATACCGAACGATTTAACTATCTTTTTCTGAAGGTCGGAGGGCTTTGATATTTCGGTAATAAACTCAGCTTCGGGAACAGGAAGATTGAGCATGTCGGCAGTCTGAATATCTGCAACCTCTTTGAACATAGTCATAAGCTCCGGCAGATTATTAAACTTTGCAAAACGTGTTCTGAAACGCTGTCCCGTACCTTCTGGGTTAAGCTCCATAGCCGTGACGGTTTCGCCGAAGGTTGAAGCCCAATCGTCAAAATTTATCAGCCCTGATTCGTTCAGAACATCATATTGAAGGTATCGCTGTATGGTATAAAGCTCCGTCATGGAATTACTTATGGGAGTTCCGGTGGCAAAGATAACACCCCTGCCGCCAGTAATCTCATCGAGATATCGGCACTTCATGAAAAGGTCATTGGATTTCTGCGCTTCGGTCTGAGCTATGCCGGCGATATTACGCATTTTTGTATACAGATACAAGTTTTTAAATTCATCGCTTTCATCGACAAAAATCCGATCAATGCCCAATTCTTCAAACTTTATCACATCATCCTTAGTGCCGGTTTCCGTAAGTTTTTTAAGCTTTTCGGTGAGCCTCTTTTTTGTGAGCTCCAACTGCTTCACAGACCATCTGTCGGCACTGTTACTGTTGGTTATGGCCTCAGTTATGTCAAAAATCTGCCGTTCCAAATGCTTTTCCTGATATTCCTGAGACATAGGTATCTTTTCAAATTGACTGTGACCGATAATAACTGCGTCATAATTGTTTGCCGCAATACGTCCGCAGAATTTTTTTCGGGCGGATTTTTCAAAATCCTTTTCCGTAACGGCAAGTATGTTTGCAGACGGATACAGTCTGAGGAAATCCTTTGCCCACTGGTCCACGATATGATTCGGAACAACAAAAAGAGATTTACTGCATAACCCCAGACGTTTGCTTTCCATTGCCGCCGCAATCATTGTAAAGGTCTTTCCTGCGCCCACCGAATGGGCTATCAGTGTATTTCCACCGTAAATCACACGTGCGGCAGCCACAAGCTGATTGGGGCGGAGGGCTATTTCCGAGTTAATGCCCGAAAGTATCAGATTGCTCCCATCATATTCACGGCTTCGGATTGAATTGAATTTTTCATTGTATATATCCTCTAACCGTTTCCTCCTATCGGGGTTCATCCATATCCATTCCTCAAATTTATTTCGTATGTCCCGCTGCTTTTGCTGGGTGAGTATTGTGGCCTCGTGGTTTATTACCCGTTTTTCTTTCCCGTTTTCAGTTATGGTTTTATATATTTTTACGTCTTTAAGATTGAGGGTATCTTCAATTATTTCAAGAGCATTTTTGTAATTTGTACCGTAAGTTTTATCTGTGTGGACATTGGAAATTATACTCTTACCGTTGACATTCCAATTCCCGGACTCTTTGCTGTACTGAGCATAGATTTTGTCCTCCTGCCAAAAAGAAGGCTTTGCTATCTCACGGCAAAATTCTGTAATAATATCAGTCGGCACCCAAGTAGAACCCAAGCGGACGATTATATCTTCGGCGGTAAGCCTTTCCGGCTGAACAGCCTCCAATGCCGATACGTTTATGCTGTATTCTTCGGAATACAGCTCTGCGGCTTTGCTGGCAAATTCAAGCTTTTCACGTACATTCCCCGAAAGATACTCGCTGCGGACAAGATATTTATTCCCATTAGCCCCTAAGCCGGTTTTGGGATTTAAGAATATTTCGCCCTTGAGCTCACTGTACAATTCCGTTTCTGATTTTCCTGTAAGAGCTGACATATAATCCATATCAACCCGTGCCTTTTCCGCATAGGACAACGCCAATGCCTCCGAAGCTGTATCAACATGGGTAACAACAGTTTTCGGTCTTATTGTGCGCTCGTTAAAAATCTGTCCCTTTCCGGCAAAGTTTCCCTTGCTGTCAAAATTCTCTATTGATGCTATAAGGTAATATCCGTCGTCTCTTGAAAAAGCACGTTTATTGATTTTGTCATTTATACGACCAAACCTGTCAGCAAAGCGGTCATATGTATTATTAAGCTTTTCTTGCAGCTCTTGTACAACTTCATCGCTTTCACCCTCAAGCTGGGCTGCAATGACGCTGCGCACAATGTCACGCACTTCAATCATTCCCTTTACCCGTTCTTCTGAACTTTTGGGAATGTCGGCAGGATACATTTTGTCGGTTTCCTTGTAATAGATTTTTTCATTGTAAATGGTATAGGAATAGTTTCTTGCATCCGGATCGGCGGGAATGGGGTTGTTATCTTGCTCGTCAATATCCTCGCCAATTTCGGCTTCTATATATGTTCCGTGTATATTTTTTATAGCTTCTTTCAGCTGTTCCTCAAGGGTTACGCCCTCATAAGGAACGACTGTAAAATCATCTTTACCGTACTGAGTGCTTTTTGATGTCTGATGTCCAAGTATCATATCCGGATTGTTGATAAAGTAGCTGTTTATGGAAAAACCATCTTTATTTACTCCAAGATGTAACCAATCGGGTTCAATCTCAATCGGGCTTTCACGCTTCTGCAAAAAGATAATATCCGATACAACGCTTGTACCAGCATTTGCTTTAAATGCTGTATTCGGAAGCCGTATCGCTCCCAAAAGCTCCGCTCTTTTTGCAAAATACTGTCTTGCTTCGGGCGATTGCTTATCCATAGTATATCGGCTTGTTACAAAGGCAATCACGCCGCCGGGACGAACCTGATCTATCGCTTTTGCGATAAAATAGTCGTGTATGGGAAAACCGAGCTTGTTATATGCCTTGTCACTTACCTGATACTGTCCGAACGGCACGTTGCCGACTGCCAAATCGTAAAAATCCCGTCTGTCTGTCGTTTCAAAGCCCGCAACGGTTATATCCGCTTTCGGATAGAGCTGTTTTGCGATTTTACCCGTTATACTGTCAAGCTCAACTCCGTACAGGTTACTCTGCGACATACTTTCGGGGAGCATACCGAAAAAGTTTCCTACACCCATTGACGGCTCAAGGATATTGCCCTTACTAAAGCCCATATTTTCAATAGTCTTGTACATAGCCTTGATTATGGTGGGTGGGGTGTAGTGGGCGTCGAGGGTGGAAGCTCTGGCTTGCTCGTATTCTTCAACGGTAAGCAGCTCTTTCAATTCGGTATATTCCTTCGACCAATTTTCTTTTGATGAATCAAACGCTTCAGGGAGGCCGCCCCAGCCCACGTAACGGGAGAGTATTTCCTGTTCTTCGGGAGTGGCAAAACGGTTTTCGCTCTCGCACTGCTTTAGAACACTGATTGCCTCCATATTCATTCTGAACTTTTCCTTTTGCCCGCCATAGCCCAACTCGTCATTTGTTATGCGGAAGTTGCGCCGTTCAGAGGTGAGTGTGTCGGTGGAGATGGTATTAACCACTATATCATAGGGCAGATTGTTTTCTTCCGCATGATATATGGCAGTTGTTTTCTCAGTAAAAGGCTTACTGTCGTGTTTCTGCAAGTCCACAACTCGTTTAAGCCATTCAACGCTTTCGCTTCGGAATATGGGAAAGCCCGTACCGTTTTGGAAGGTAATGTCTTTAAGCACTGCGTCTTCGCCGCTTATACTGTCAACAACATATTTTCTGTCGCCAATCATCAGCTCTTTCCCGATAATATCGGGGGTTTCAGAATAATTAAGCTCCACATCTTCGCCGTTTATTTCCTTAATTTCCCGTTTCTTAACATAGCCTTGTGAGCGGATATTTGAAAACCACTGCCCGGCAAATGTATTTAATTCTTTGACCGTGGTACTGCCGTTTTCTACTGATTGGTAAACGGCCAATCCGTCCTGACGGTATGTTTGGGGAGTAAGTGCCATATTTTCTTTATCAATGATAAATTCCATATCGGGATCATACATTACATCGCCGTTTTGAACATAGAAATGTGATACTGATATTCTGTCCTCCGAAAGCCTTTCAATCGTAAGGGGCATAAACGATTCACCCGCCTCAAAGCGGATATACCTTGTTTCCCCGCTTATGATTTCCGGGGCAAGATCCGACAGAAAATAGTAGTTTCTTTCTTCCGCCGTTTTTCGGTTTGAAGTGCGTTCGGTTCCTGCAAAGGTTTTTTCAACATTTTTCATCATATCCGTATATGCGGATTTAAAAACATTGTCATACAGTCTTTGCCGAAAATCCATATTATCTGAAAACAAAACGTGGAAGCTCTCATGTTCTTCATCCGTGGGCAGCTTAGCTGCCGCACGGTTAACGGCGTTTTCACACTCCCTGCGGATAAGGCCGGTATCACTGCTTTCGGTTGATTGAAGATATTCACTATCACGCAAAACCGCACTTACGAAGTTGGTGGTATATACCCTTAAAATGTCCGTTTCCGTCTGTATAAACGAAGGATATTTTTCTTCCATGAAGTCCGCAAGCCGTCGAAGGTTTTCTCCTTTGATATCTCCGTCATCCGACAGCAGAGCAAGATCTGCTTTTTCATTCAGCAATCGTTCGGAAGAATGTTCAAATTCAAGAGTACCGTAATCGTAAAGCGTTGTTCGGCCCAAGGTATACAGTTGTTCAAGAAACCTTTCATCGCCATTCTCTCCAGACTTTGCCTTAAAGGCTTCTCTTATGTCGTAGGGATAAAGCACCGTTTCGACAATCTGGCCTTTTGAGTCGTTACCGTCAGGATTATAATATGTCCACACAATACTTTCGTTTTCGGAATTGTAGATGAATTTGTTAATGCCTAAAATGAAATGTTTCCGCAGTTCCTGTTCATGAAGTAGCGGATATGTTTCGTCCACAACCTCTGTGTGTAGCTGGATACGAAACTCAGGTACATCGGAATACAGTCGTATAAGCTCTACATCGCCCGAATTGAGAACCGCACGGCGCACAGCAGCATTGCCCTCAATCACGGCATTTTCTCGGTCAGCGTTCAGACAGGCGTTTCGGTAAAGCATATCGTCCGTTACTGCTGCAATGACTGTCGGTTTATGCTTTGCAAGTGAGGTTTCAATATGTGTAAATGACGGCTCCGTTTCATATGCATCGATATTGCGTTCTGCCTCACGGTCAACGGACAGCAAAGTATAAATGCCACGCTTGCCCGTATTAGAATCTATTGCGGAAATGGTCACATCATACTTATCCCTGAGTTTTTCGATATTGGCTTCAAGAGTAAAGGCGGGAATACCGCAAAAATCCACCTTGCCGATATTTTTAATCTCTCTTTGTGCGAGGTGTATATCCAATACATCGGCTGCGATTTTTGCATCTTCGCCGTACATTTCAAAAAAATCTCCGACTTGGAACAGCACTATATCCGATGAATGAGCTTCTTTTATGGCGGCGTATTCGCTGCGTACATCATTGCTGCCGCTTATTTGTGGTATTTCCTGCTCTGTCTTATGTCGGGAAACATGCTCAAGTTCCTTCGGGTTTAAATATTTCCCATTTATGATAAGGCTGTTTATACGCCGTTCCGCCTGCTCCCACTTTATGAGAGTTTTTGCGTAGGGTGCGGAAATACCATCGTGGCCGTACTCAATTCCCTTTCCATCGTGCTTTTCGTAAAATTTTCCGTTATAGCTTCCGCCCATGCCATACTCATCTTTAAGAAACTTTATCCTTTTCGCTTTATCGGAGTTACCGTCAAAAAAGCGGTATATTCGGTATTTGCTTTCTGAAATATTACTGCCCCGGCTTAATATATTATTTATCTCGTCCTCGGAAATAAATCTCTCCGGCGAAGTACGGCTCAGGCTTTCGGCGGTATATTCCTTTCTCGGCAGATACAAATCCCCGATGGCGGCGTCAGCTTCTGGCGGATTGTGAAACCGTGAACGCATAATATCGGAGTTTTCGCTGTACAGCTCACAGAGTTTTTCAGTTATACGCTTGGTTTCGTCAAGCCCTTCGGCGGTTTGCAGATGCGCCGCAATTCTCGCCGTCTCCTTGGGGAAACCTTCTCGGCTCCCAAAAACCTCGGCTTCAAAAAGCGTATTTAATTCGGGATAAACCTCATAATTCAAATCCTGCTTCATATACCAAAAGGTTTCCGCCGTTTTTTGATACTCGTAGTCTTTCATTTGAAGAAGCACGTCCTTCGGAGCATACCTCCCCAAATCCAGTAAAGCATCAATTCGCTCTGAGGCGGCTTCCCATGAAAGCAGCGTTGCTCTTTCTGCCTGTGCCGAGCCGCCAAAGGCAATACGGATTCCGGCCTCGTCCCACCAAGCGGAAACCTTTACTCCGTCAAGGATAAAGCCCTTGCCGTCAGTGTCGTACAGCTTTTGCAGAAATGCGGCCTTTTCTTCCATGGGTTTGTTTTTACTGAACTCAATGCAGATTTCAAGCACGCTGTTTTCCTCATTGGTGCCGTCACAGAGCACCTCGTCAATAACTTGCTGGGGAACAGAAAAAGCGAAGCTCGTCTGCTCCGCCTCTCCGATATGTTCCTGATACTCTGCCGCAGGCACTGTATCAAGAAAGCTTAACTGTACACTATCTCCCGAAGTACCACTTCCTCCGCCGAATGCTTGTAGTTGTTCATCAGCCCCGCCCATTTCAGGGGATTGCGCTGCTTCAGTGCTTCGTCCGTCCCGTCCTGTTCGGCCATTCTCTGAATTATCTGCTCCTCCGTCTGTTCTGCTGTTTCGCTCACTGTTGCCAGATGCTCCGAAAGCTTCCCGTTCCGCAGCAGATCCATCAGTTCCGTCTTTTTGTTCTCCATTAAGTGTTCCATGCACAGTTTCCCGTACCGGCCTATGGGCTTCCCCGTCTGAAGATACATAGCTTCCAGATTGGGGATATACATTCCGTTCGCTTCCTTGTAAACCATTTCCATATACATTCTCCTTTTCTTTACGTTTTACGGTCTTTTCAACCGTTCTTAATATGTTTTGTGCAACGCTGCTGACCTTGCTTCCAAATCCGCTCAATTCCTCCGGGTCGGAGGGAACGGTAAGCCCGTCTGTAACGATGATGTTATCAGGAGACAATTCCATTCGGCTCAGCAGCATATATATTACCGACGCTTCCGCTGACGAAAGATACTTCTGGCTCAAATCCGGCATTTCTTTCCTTACTGCATTATGTGCAGAACAGATAACCGCATCAACTATTGTAGTATTTACTTTTAATCCCCCAAATGAATTTTCAAGTTCTTCAATAACAGCATCTTCGGTTTCCATACGAAACTGCCAGAGCCTTATGTCCTGTCCCTGCCTTCTGTATGTGTCGGAAACATCATAAACATACTCTAACTTAAAGCTGTCGCCGACGTCTCTGAGCAAAGCTATTCCCTTCGAGCCCTTATGTATACCTCTTTTCAGGGTGTCTGTCCAAACCTTAAAAGATGCGCAGGCAGACGCATCGGGCCGCTGAGCATAAATCATAAGCTGATCCATGAATGAATACTTATAGTTCGCTGCTGCGGTCTTTAAAAATTCTGCCCATTTAGTTCCTCCGCTGCTTACAGACTTAAGCGCATCCTCATAAAGTGCAGCCATCGCCAATATTTTTTTCAAAACTTTTACCTCCCTAAGTTTTATCGCCCCCTCGTGATGTCTGTATTCTTATTTGTTAGATTCATGGCGTTACCGCCTTACTCCACCGGGTTTTCATTTCATGTGGATATTGATTTTTATCCTGAGGGCAACTTCGACCGTTCCATTCAATCCCTCCGGCCCTGCCCTCGCACAACCAGCCTGCCGCTTTTAGGCTAACGCCGGTTTCGCTTTCTAAAATATATGTAATGATTTTGGAATATCCCATAGCACGGGCAGCACGCCATGCCGCCGCATATAAAATGCTACATGCGTTTTTTGTTCCATCGGTGCAAAGGCGATTGACCTCTAAGGTCATGCCATCGTCAAGATACCTACTCACAGGTCTGCCGCATATGCACACACCCACGAGCCTCCCGTTCTCGCATACACCTATTGAAAACTTATGGCCTCGGCTGGGCTTATGATGGCGGTGGTACTTTGATACAAAATTGTTTGCCTGCCTAAGTGTTATCGGCACTAAACTCAGCATGGTGTTGTCTCCAGCCCTAAAAGCCAATCCGCAGAAACATTAAATTCCCGGCATATAGCAATGATACACCTTGCTGATGGAACATTTATGCCATTTTCCCAGTTGAACCATTGTGTACCGCTCGCTCCTATGCTATCAGCCGCTCTTTGATAGGATAAATTTCTCTCGACACGGAGTTTGTACATTCTGTCGCTTAATATTGTTTCATTCATGCTTCCGCCTCCTACAGTTCATTGTCTATTTTGGATTCTTCTTTCAGCCATTTCTTTATATGTTCAATACAGTGTGTACAGTTCTGACCGAGACAAATCCCTGTACAAAAGCCTGTTTCTACGATATCTTTTATTCCTTCAGCCATTTCCGTCAAGGACATATTCTTTATTCTCTCATAGTTGTTCAAAGCTCAAATTCCTCTGCTTTGCCTGCAATACCCCAACTTTCGGCAACGCCATCTGCAAAGGATTCGACACAGTTGTGTATCTCTGCCATATGATCAGCTTCACAGTCGAGCCAAGCCTGATAACAGGAAGCAATAGGACAGGGCAGCATAAGCAATGCCTTTGTTTGTGCTTCGGTTAAAACGTCGCTTTTCAAGGAAATAAGAATATCGTCACGCACCGACTTTTCATAGGCTCTTTCTATTATTTCTTCCGCAGGCATTTTCTTCAGGAGCTCCACATAATCACGCTGCTCTCCATCCGCCCGTTCTTGCAGCATAACAGTCAATTCAGCATGAGAAAAATCGTCCAAATTTATTTCTTCGGCTTTTTTCAATTCGTCTCGAACCTGAGTAACAAGAGTATCCAAAATTCCGGGATGAATGTTAAGATAGGGGACATTTCCCTTAAATTTATCGGCTATCAGTTTTTGTCCCCAAGAGCGGTTTTCTCGTGATATTCTTACGTCCCAATCACCTATGGAGTTGATATTGCCGGCAAGAACCAGACATAACCGCTGAGCCCCAAACTCATTAAGAAGCCTTTGTGCCCCATCGCTTGCCAAAGATGAACCGTTATAGTTATCTTTTATCATATTTATGATTCTGTCCCGGCATCGGGCATTTTCCTCTTCAGAAATCCGGAAAAGGTATTCCTCACCCCTTGACTTCGCAATTCCGGGGGAATGAGGATACACGTCTTTTATAGTTTTCATTTTGTTCCTCCTTAAGTTCACATCTTAAAGCTCAAATTCCTCTGCTTCGTTTACCGCAGCCTCACTTTCTGCAAGGCAAAACTCTTTTATGCCCACTGCTATATCAAAATCAGAATCCTTGCCACAGGCATTATAGTGGAAAAAAGTATTCAAAGCTTGCGCAATAGCCATTGCATGTCTTTTATCAAAAACGTCAATAAAATCGTCGTAAGTGTAAGGACGAGAATCAAAAGGTAAAGAACGACACTTAGACAGGCATGGCAAGGCAATGAATGAACCTAAAACACGTGGAACATAAATCAACGTATAACGAATACCATCAAGAAAAAAAGGAATCTCACTAATCTCATTAAACATTTAAATCTACCTCTTTCTTTCACTTTTTTGAGTGCCTGATATTACATTTCTTCTTCGATTCCGGCTTCCATGTTATCCTCAAACTCGGCGCTATGTTCAACATAAAACTCCAAAGCCCTAATTATATATTCCTCGATTTCCTTTTTGGATTGGGTGGGAGCAAAATATTTCTGAGCAAACCCAAGGTTTATATTTTTTGTTTTTGTTCCTATGGTTTTTCTTGCGGCAGTTTGGTTATACGTTCCGTTGAGTATCATCTCCGTAACCTCGTTGCTGAGTTTACCCTCTTTAAAGGTTTTTCTTATCAGCTCTGCCTTTTTTATATCAAGCTTATAGCTTTCAATCTCATCGAGCCTTTGGGCAAGGAACCTCTGAGCATCATGGCTGATATAAGAAATTTCCACAGCCGCCACAAGGCCGATGCGCTCGTCGTCCAACAGCTCCAGCATTTCATCACTGAGCTTGGCAATGCACAAATATCTTGCCACATTTCTTCTGGAAAGCCCGTATTTTTCGCCGCTCTCTTTCAGGTTATCCGACTTTGTGCCAAATTGGCACAAAGTTGAGTTTTCCCCGTCGTTAAGGGATTTCATGAGGGCTTCAATCTCATTTATTATGTCGCTTCTCTTGCCCTGAGCACGTACCGCATCCATATGAGCTGCCAATACAAACGCCCGTTGTGAGTGGCTCATGTCGGATATACCACGCTGATAAAGATTGGTTTCTGTAACAATAAGCTTTGCTTCTTCCTCTGTAAGGTTATCCTTGACTATAACAGGAACTTCACTGAATCCGGCAAGCTTCGCAGCATTTACTCGGTTGTGGCCCGAAAGTATTTCGTAGTGACTGTCGTCAATTTTGCGGACTATAATGGGGCAGATTATTCCGTTGGCTTTTATGCTTTCTATCATGTCGTTAAGGCGTTCTCCCTCGTACAGCTTAAAACGGTGCTTTGAGTATGGCATAAGCATCTCAACCGGCAGGACGGACGGCAGACCGGTTTCTGTTGTATCTGTTGTCGCAGAAGTATCTCCGAACAGCGTACCGAAATTTTCAGGCTTTTTCAGTTTAATACTTGATCCTCCTATCGGCATTTCTATCTCTCCTTTCTCTCAAGTAAAATTTCATCTGTCAAGGCAGCATAGCTCTGGGCCAGTTTGCATTTGTGGTCATAATTCGCCGCTGCCACACCCTCCTGAGCCATAGCTCCTGTTTTCGCATAGGTGGGTATTTGTGTTTCATATATTTTTATACCGCTGCCGTAAGCTTCACGCACGGAGTTTACGATAACCGAGCTGTAGCTTGTGCGCCGATCCAGTTTCGTTATCAGAACTCCGTCTATTTTAAGGCGGCGGTTAAGCTTTTTTCTCACATTCGATATGGTAGACAGCAATGCCTCCATACCCTTTGCGCTGTAATAATCATCTGCCTGCACCGGTATTATAACACTGTCGGCAGCCGTGAGAATATTTATCATCAGCAGTCCGAAGTGGGGGAGGGCATCAATAATTATATAGTCATAATTCGGAGCATAATATTCCACAATGCTTTTCAGTATCATTTCACGGCACATATTTCCCGCAATGGATACCTCAACCGTGGAAAGGTCAATGTTGCTGGGAATAACATCAACCCCCTGACATGAAACAATATGTTCGCCGGGATTGGCAAGCTCATCTGTTTCAACTATTTCCCTAAATAAGTACGGCAATCCCAACGTCAGCTCGTCCGGGCTTTCTATGCCCATAGCCATTGATGCGTTCCCCTGCGGGTCAGCATCAATGAGCATCACACGATAACCTTTCTTCTGGAGACACACAGCTAAATTTATTGCTGTGGTGGTTTTTCCCACACCTCCTTTTTGGTTTACTACGGCTTTTACTTTGCAGTTGTTCATAGTGTTTTCTCCCTTTCTTCCTTAATTTATTTCTTTAATTTAAAAGTTTACTGGATACGCAGTCACTGCTTTCCTTGTCAATATTTACAATAACATGAGAATATATATCCAAGGTTGTACTTACTTTACTATGACCGAGACGTTTGCTCACCGAAACTATATTGATTCCTTCCGAAATCAAAACACTTGCCATGGTATGACGGAAAGCGTGCGGATTTACATCAAAAAGTTTGTTCCGCTTTTTGAATCGGTAGAAGAATGAGCTTATGCTGTCGGGGTGCATTGGTGTTATCCCATCCTTTTGCGTGAATATGTATTCCCCTATGCCGCAAGGCTCATTTTCTTTAGCCCACTCTTTATACATTTCAATACATGAAACGAGTTTATCGGGAATGGCTATTGTCCTGTACGCTGAATCTGTTTTCGGGGTATCAACATATACGCCTCGTTCCGGAGTGTATAAAACGCTGCGGCAGATTCGCAGCGAACTGTTTGAACTGTCTATATCCGTCCACTTCAAGCCGACCAGCTCACCACGTCTAATACCCGTAGAAAGAAAAATATAGAAAATCATCTGCCATTTTGGTTTTTCTTTTCTAATTTCCTTTTTCAGCTCTGTAACCTCCGGCAAGGTGAAGGAATTTCCCACGGGCTTTTTCAATTTCGGCGAAGTGGAAAGAGAGGCTGCGTTATAGTCTAATATTCGATCTTTTACAGCCTGTGATAATACCGTGGAAATAAAAACCTTTCTGTTGTAAATTGTTTTCGCACAAATCTTTCCTTCCTTGGAGAATTCATAATAAAGGGAGGTAAGCATGGGCGGGGTAATATCCTCTATGGGGATATCACCGATATACGGACAAAGAATATTCAAAATATTCTTGTATCCCGACAAGGTTCTGTGTTTCATGCCTTGAAATTCCTTTATGGAGAGGACGTGCATGGCATACTCTTTAAAAGGTGTGTTACTGCTGTGTTTTACATAATTAAACATATTATTTTCTCCTCGTATAATAAAGATAGTATTCTAATTGCCTTTTATAGACAAATAGG
>CAZYWO010000002.1:0-53195 GCA_964651095.1 uncultured Oscillospiraceae bacterium
TTCCAGGTGACAAAATTATATTATTTCATTTGTCTACCTGGGAGGGAGCATATCACATTTTTCTGTGCAAAAGCCTTTTAACTTTATATAAAAAATCTGCTTAGATATTTAAAAGGCAGCCTCGAATTATCTGAGATGCTTTTCTATAAGGTCAATGAAAGTATCCACATATTCCATTTTGGTGAAGATGGCGCGTGCCATGGTTTGATTACCACCGCCTTTGCCGTTGTAGATACCGGCATTGTCTTTTACAAGCTTGCTACAGTCGATTTTGCCATTTGAGACCAGCAGAACCGTAAAACTTGGTTCGTGTACTAAAAATGTAATTTTTTCGATATGAGGAGCAATTTGACGCCCTAAAACAGTTAAATCATCCAGAGTAAGTATCGAATATCTGCGAATATTTTCACCTTTGTGATAATTTTCAATAATTGATAAAGCTTCACGTGAGATTACTTCTTTTTTAAGAAAATGAAGCTGATTGCGTATTTCCTTATTTTTTTCCTGCTGAATGGCATATTTTTTCAGCACATCATCGATGCCAGCGCTGAGATTGTTGCATATTGAAGTGATGACATCCATTTCTTCCTGATATTTGAGAAATGCCCGTTTTCCGGCTTCAAAGTAGATTCTGAACATACCTTTGTTGCTTTCCACTTTAAATATTTTTATCATACCAACCTGCCCCGCAGATGAAGGATGTGTACCGCAGCATGCTACACAATCGGAAGGGTTTTCGACAGAGCCTACGCAGACTATGGTTATATCCTTTTCCAATGAGAGCGCTTTTCGCAGAGGAAGTTGCTCTGCTTCTTTTTTAGAGTCGAAATGTCTGGTAATTACAGGAGCATTTTGCCATATGGCTTCATTGGCGCACCTTTCTGCGTGTTTAGCCATTTCCCATGTGACGGCAGTAAATTCAGGATTTTCTTCAAGACTGATATCAATTGTCATATATTGCTCGCCCATGTGGAAGCCTCTGTTAACTCCGCCGAACTCGCGATAAAACATGCCGCTTAAGATATGCTCACCGCAGTGTCTTTGCATGTTGTCAAAGCGGTGATCCCAGTCTAAAACCAGTAAAGCCTTCTGACCGACCGCAAAACTCTCATCATCACCGTCGACGATATGAACTATTTCATCTTCGGTTTCGTAAACATCTATGATCTGATAACCGTTTATAGTCCCTTTATCGCAGCTTTGTCCTCCTCCTGTAGGAAAGAAAACAGTCTGATCTAAGGTAATTGCCGTTTTGCCGTTAATATTGCTTATAGCGGTTATTGTAGATACAGCTTCTTTCATGTAAACATCTTCTTTAAAAAGTCTTCTGGTATTCATAGTAAAAAATCTCCTTTGACAAAAGTATACCACAATTATGGTAAGAAAGAAAAGTCCTGCATATAATTATTAAATTAAAAAGGAGGTCACGATGAAAGTAGGAAAGCGTATAAAGATTGGAGCGGCAGCATTGGGGTTATTTGCCGTCAGTACTACAATCACCTGTTTTGTGCTGAGTGGTGTAAATATATACAGAGTGCCTGTAGTAAACAATATTGCAGCGGCTTTTTATGAAAGCGCAGCTAAGACGGATATACAGAAGCCTGTGATTATAATTGACGCAGGTCACGGAGGAATGGACGGCGGAGCCAGCAGTGCAGACGGTGTAGTGGAAAAGGACTTGACTTTAAGTATTGCCAAGACGCTAGAGGAAGAGATCAGCCAATATGATGTAACAGTGATAATGACCCGCACCAGCGATGCGGGGTTGTATACCGATGATGACCGTACAATAAGACAGAAAAAACGGGAAGATTTGCTGCGTAGAAAGGAAATTATAGAGGGGGCAGACCCTGCAATTGCAATTTCCATACATCTTAATAGTTTCCCGCAGGATGTATCAGTATGCGGAGCTCAGGTTTTTTATCCAAAATGTCAGGAAAATCGAACAACTGTGCGAAACGGCGAACACACTAGTAAAGAATTTGCTGAAGCTGTACAAAAATCATTGGAAAATACCATATCTGACGGAAAAGAAAGGACTGCCATGGCAAAGAACGACATTCTTATGTTTGAAGATATTTCTGCAAAGGTGATCTTGGTAGAATGTGGATTTCTTTCCAACCCAAATGAAAGTGATTTGCTTCAAACAACTGAATATCAACAACTTTTGTCAAAAGCAATATGGGATGGTATAAATGAAATTTTATGCTTGGAAAAGCCGGAGAAAATTCAAATTATTGACAGTGCGAACATGATGGGGTAAATTATACTTTTTTATAAAAAAATCTGTGGATAACTTTCTCTTGACAAATTCAAATTCACCGCTAATATATTGAAATTTAAAGGTTTTTAAAGAACGGAATTATCCACAGGCAATTGTGAATAAAATTGTATACGATTTTGGGACAACTTGTGGATAACCGCTTAAAACCTTGAAAATAACAGGGATTGGTAATGTTGAAAAATGTTTGTTTGTTAAAGAACAGAGATTGACATAATTCGACAAAATGGTACAATAAAAGAGAAAAAGATTTTGTATTGACAAAACATACTACAATGGAACATGAAAGGGGAACAGAAATGGGATACCAATACTTTGATTATTACACCCAACCTATGATAAGCTACGTAAATTATTCGGTGATTTTAACGATTGCTGCCTTAGTCGCAATTGTACTGGGAATTGTTCTTTTTTGTACTTTCCTTAAACCGAGTCATGAGGGTAAATATACAGGATTTAAGGGAAAATTGTATAATATGCTGGCATTTAACAGATTTTACGCAGAAAATATAATTAAGTTTGTGTATATTATTGCAGCCTGTGTAGTTACAGTAATAGGTATAATATTAATAGTGTTAGGCTCGTTTATTGCGGGCATTATTATGATCGTGATTACAAATATCGTACTTAGAGTTTCCGTAGAGCTGATTCTGATGTTCATAATTTTATGCAGAAAAACTGCTTCAATGGATAGAAGGCTTTCCAAAATAGAAAATTTTTATTCGGAAAATTATGACGATGAATGGGAATGTGAATTCTCAGAGACTTGTGAGGAAGATATGCAGCCGGAGTGCGAGTTTGAAGAACAGGGATGCAGCGCATGCGAAAGTTATTCTGTATGCTGCCCTGCTGGGGAAGAGAAAACTGAAGAAGCAACAGATTGCCAAAAGCTGAATTCCGAGGAATGTGAGGAACAAGACTGCCGGGAAAGTGGAGATGACTGCAAACCTCAATAGCGCGGTACTAAATACAACAATAATATAAGATCTAGTTAAACCATATAAAGACAGGATTGTTGGTAAAACAGTCCTGTTTTTAACTAACCGGCCTACAGGAAGCAAAGAGGAGAATAGATGAATATTTGGAAGATACTTGGGATTGAAGAAACTCGTGATAAAAAAGAAATAAAGAAAGCATACAAGGCAAAATTGCCGGATGTGAATCCGGAAGACGACCAGGAAGCTTTTATGAAGTTGAGAGAGGCATATGAAACGGCTTTAAAGTATGCTGACGGACAACTGGACAATGATGATGAAACCAAAGTTCAAAACAGTCAGGAACAATCATATAAACAGCGTAATGAAAACCCGGAGATCGATGCTTTTACAGATGAGCTTGAGAGTCTATACAATTCTTTCTACAGAAGAATTGACACAGGTGAATGGGAGAAACTTTTGTCAAGTCCGGTCTGCATCGGACTTGATACTAAAGATGAGGCAAAACATGCGCTGCTTACGTTTATGATGGATAAGTACTTGGTCCCTTGTGACGTGATTAGGCTTATAGACAGTCATTTTGGCTTTGCTGAAAGCCAAGAAGAACTTTTTGAAATATATCCGCCGGCGTTCATTCAACAGGTTATTCTAAATGCAATAAATGGAAGTGATACGGTACCATACAATTTATTTCAGGTAGAAGATGTAAATGGAATTGAGGAGTTCTTCCCAAGATATAGAAAGCTTAAAGATGCAATATATAATAATGAATTAGATGATGCAAGAAATATCCTCAAAGAAATCGAAGATTCAGGCGTAGGATATCCTTATGTGTAGCTTAGACGAGCAGAAATTATGGCCATAGAGGGAAAACTTGAGGAAGGAACAGCCATAGCAGATAAGATTTTAGAGGAGAACGAAAACGATATAGAAGTTTTAATGTCATGCGGGATAATGCAGCAGAGAAAGGGAGATTATGATACTGCAAGGAAATTGTTTGAGAGAATAATTGAAAGAGTTCCCAATCATGCCGGCGCAAAGTTTGAAGCTGCAAATTGCCTCATATATGAAAAAGAGTATATCCTTGCAAAAAAGAGCCTCATGTCTTTATACAAAGAATTTCCGACAAACCCTTTGATAGCCGATAAACTTAAGGAAGTAGGTCAATTTATTTCGGAAATAATAGAAGCAAAAGAAGCTGCGGGTGAGGCTGATGATCACGATCTTTATGAGCTGGCGGATTGCTATGAAGATATGGGCAGGAACGAAGATTCACTGGCGGTATTGGAACGAATAGAAATACCTTTTGATTGTCAGATTAAAGCTTCTAAAATGAAAACGGTATTATTTTTAAAGTTGGAAAGATATGAGGAAGCCATTGAAAATACCATGAATTGTCAGGAACTGATTGATCGTCACCCTGAGGAAGACCGCAATGAATATCTTTCTAAGATACTTTACATGAGGGCAGGAGCTTATAACTGTCTCGGAAACAGAGATGCTGAGTACGACACCTTGGAATACATCCTGAGCGAAGTGGATCCTGACTTTGCTATCGCCTCGTCAGCACTTGCAAGGTGGCATTACGAAAAGGGGTACTATAAAAAGGCCCTTGAGAATGCAGAACAGGCTATCAGGTCTGACGAATCGGTATTTGAAGGTTTTTTTGAAGCAGGAAGAGCCTCTTATGAACTTGGTGACAGCAACAGCGCTATAGATTACTTGGTACGCGCACGTGATATGGAGCCATACCATCTTAGCACTCATATTTACATTATAAAATCTATGATGGATCAGAGAAGAACACAAGACGCGGAGGAATATATCGAATACCTTGTAACAAACAACGCAAAAAGTCTTGACATTGAATTTCTAAAAGGAAGACTGGAAGTCCTTAAGGATAACAGAGATAAGGCCATTGAAATACTTAAGGACGTATTGGAAAAGTCGAAACAGCTTTCCAAAATTGAAAGAATGAATGAAGTAAGCAACATGGGAGAAATATATAACCTGCTTGCAAATTTAACTGTGATACCTGATGAAAACTTTGAAGAAACTCTAGCGTTGATAGAAGAAGGACTGGAATATGAATCTGGATTTGGACCTTTGCTTCAAATGAAAGGGAACATTCTTTACGATTGCGGAGATTTTGATGGCGCGCTTGCTGCATATAAGGAAATAGCTGAAAGATATCCTCAGCACTTGAATATTTATTGGGACATGGGCTGCTGTTACGAAATGATTGGGCAGCTTGAGGAATCCTTAAAGGCATATGAAGAACAGACTAGGCGCAGACCTAACGGCGACAGTTTCGGAGCCTATGCCAGAGTAGCTATGGCTATGGGCAATCTTGACAAGGCAGAAGCCGCCATAAATAAAGCTATTGAAATTGATGAAACAAACCCGGTTATATACAGCAACTATGCACGGCTTCTCCAGAGCAAAGGAAAGCAAGAGGAAGCTTTAGAGGCTTATGCAAAGACGAGGGAGCTTGGTAAGACTTATGATATAAGATGCAGAAAGGCATATCGTGACGCTGTAAACCTTCATGTTGTAAGGCAGGAAGGTGATGAGGCGCTGGCAATTTTAAAAGATTGTTACGAGCAGTACGGAGAAATAGACGATTTGTATGAGATTCACAGCGTTGCACAGATTTTTGGAAAAGGCGAGCTAGCCATGGACAATCTGAAACGGCTTTCTAATGATGCTAAAATAGCGGAAGATTCTTATGAATATCAGTCTAAGTATGCAGAGATTCTTCTACTCACAGGAGAAGCTGAAAAAGCAGCTAGTATATTTGACGGGTACTGCGACACAGAGCCGTTAGCATGTTTTTACAGCGGTCATATTTATTATAATTTGGGAAATTACGAAAAGGCGCTGGAAAGTTTCTGAAAAGGTGTCGAAACTTGTCCGGTGGAACGGAGGAACTTTCTCTGGGCAGCTAAATCATGTTATCACATGGGTCGTATTGAGGAAGCGAAAGAATATGCCATATTAGGTCTTGAAGTTTATTCTGACAATAAGAAGGACAGAAAAGATAAGTTTGGTGATTATTTTTTATTGGAAGAAGTGGTTTACTGCTCACTTCTGGCTTTGGCAAAAGGTCTTGCCACTGGAATTGAAATGCTGGAAACAGAGATGTGCGGCGAGCTGTGCAGCCGCTGCAATTACTGCGAATGCATCGATGCTTATATAGAACTTGTGGAGCTGTATGATTTTATCGGCAATAAAGAAAGAGCGCTGGAAATGGCGGAAAAGGGATTTAAAGTTTCACCTTATGATTTAGATATTATCAGTGCGAAAAAAAGATTAAAAGAGGAATTGGGATGCTGATTGGAATTGATTTAGGAACTACTAACAGTCTGGCCGCCTGCTATAAAGATGGTGAAGCAGCGCTTATTCCCAATAGGTTGGGAAAATATTTGACGCCCTCGGTGGTGAGTGTAGATGAGGAGGGGAATCTTTTTGTAGGGCAGGTTGCCCGTGAAAAGGTGATCGCAAGCCCCGATAAGACGGCGCAGGTTTTTAAGAGAAGTATGGGAAGCAATAAAGAGTTTAACCTTGGAGATAGAAGCTTTTCGGCAACAGAGCTTTCTTCCCTTGTGCTGCGCTCTTTAAAGGAAGACGCAGAAGTATTTCTCGGCGAAGAAGTAAATGAGGCGATAATCAGCGTGCCTGCATATTTCAATGATGTTCAAAGAAAGGCGACCAAGCAGGCGGGAGAAATGGCAGGCCTTAAGGTAGAGAGAATAATCAATGAACCTACGGCCGCCGCAATAGCTTATGGAATACGTCAAGGTGAGGGTGAGAGGCGTTTTCTTGTATTTGATTTAGGGGGAGGAACCTTCGATGTGTCCATTTTGGAGCTTGACGGTGATATTATGGAAGTTAGAGCCATAGCCGGAGATAACTATTTAGGCGGAGAGGACTTTACGTACGTTATTTATAATCTTTTTATAAAACATCATAATATTGATGAAAATTTACTTAGTTTAAGCACACAAAAACATATATTTAGGCAGGCAGAACTTTGTAAACTGGGATTTTCCGAAAGCAATACTTCAATAATGAACTGTAACGTTTCGGACGATAATGTTTTGAAACTTGAACTTGACGTGCAGGAGTATGAGGAAGCTTGCGCAGAACTTCTCGAGAGACTTAAAAAACCAATTGAACGCAGCTTGAAAGATGCAAAACTTAAAGTAGCGGATTTAGATGAGATTATTTTGGTAGGCGGAGGAACTCGTCTACCCCTTGTGCGCGCATTTGTCACCAAACTTTTCAGACGTTTTCCAAATGTATCGGTTAATCCCGATGAAGCTGTAGCTTTGGGAGCTGCACTTCAGTGCGCTATGAAAGAGCGTAATGAGGATATTAAGGAAATTGTTCTGACCGACGTTTGTCCTTTTACTCTGGGAACTTCGGTTGTGCGTACATTTGAAAATAATGAAAAGGAAAGCGGACATTTCCTGCCGATCATAGAGCGAAATACAGTAATTCCGGTAAGCCGCAGGCAGACTCTTTATACAGTTAATGACAATCAAAAAGAAATAACGGTTGATATCCTTCAAGGAGAAAGCAGAATGGCAAAGAATAATCTTTATTTAGGCGAGATGAATGTACGCGTACCTGCTGCACCTGCAGGAAAAGAATCTATCAATGTAACTTACACATATGACATTAATTCCATTCTGGAGGTGATCGTTAAGGTTAATTCCACAGGTTTTACCAAGAAGATGATCATAAAGAGTGAAGAATCGCAATTAAGCGATGAAGAAGCTGAAGAACGTATGAAAAAGCTGGATTATTTAAAAATTCATCCCAGAGATCAGGAAATCAATCAGCTTATTTTGGCCAGAGGCGAGAGAATTTACGAGGAATCCATCGGTTATATCCGTGAGGAGCTGGCAAATATTCTAGCCCAGTTTGAACACATTCTCGACCGGCAAGATCCTGAGGAAATCGCCAAGGCACAGGCGGAAGTCATAGAGGTATTGGATAATTTAGAAGGAAAGTTTTAAGTACAAAAAGCGTCGGCAGGATAATCAAATGCCGACGCTTTTATATTAAAAGTTCAAAGAGTTATAATAAAAAATCAAAATTAGTCATCTTCCTTATCGGAGATCAAATCTACAAATTCCTCAAAATCATCAAATCCGCTGTTTATGAAATCGTAAAGCACCGGTTCTTTAAATTGGTATTTGGCGATAGGAACTACTAATCCGCCGTATGAGGATTTAAGCAGATCGGTTTCAAGTATCTTAATAGTGTCTTTGTCATAAGCGCTGAGAATAATTTGCCCGTCATCCAAAATATAATAAATTCCCAGAACATCGTCGCTGAGGCGATATTGCTTTCTGCCCACATGGTCGTTATTAGGATAAAAAATAATTAAAACTCTGCCGTTTTCATGGTCCGTTACCATTGCAGATGCAGTCATTTCGGTAGCATCATTTTCAAACTCGATGCCTTTACCCATAAAATCGAATACAGTAATATATTCAGGACGTGAAGTCATCATAGAGGCTTCTGTTGCAGAAATCCGGAAAGATGAAATACGTTCGTATTTTACAACTTTTAACTTGTCCAGAGTTACCTGCGTCACAGTAAGAAAGTATTTGCTGTCATATTCGATAAGAGATTGACAGAGATAAACGCTTTGGGTGTTGAATGTGCCAAAATCCTTATCGTCGTCAGTACTGCAATAATTGGTATTAAAGCCGCTGGTCGTATCGTTGGCATTGTCGATAGTATTGGACAATAATGTCGCGCCCTTGTGTTCAGGAAATATATCTGTACGTACATAATGTTTTGTCAGGAATCTGGCTGCAGCAAAATCTCTTCCAAAACATCTCATAAGAAAATAGTTTATAACTTGGTAAGGCGTATTTAAAGTTGTGCATTGCTTACACGTCAAATCAAATTCTTCCTCATCCGTCATATTCACAATAGGAGAGAGCAGAAATTCGTATTCTTTAAAATTACCGGGAAGCTCTAGGTTCATGCGAAGATTAAGCTTGACATATTCCTGTATCATGCGCCTGACTTCTTTTTCACTTATATTGATTTTTGCCCCACCGAGGCCTCCGATAAGTTTATTTTCTATGGATTGAATCTCATAGTACTGATCATCTTCATTCTCTGCCAAGACACTTTCGTATGTGTCGAAACCCAGTTCTTCAGCATCAAGGTAGAAAAATTGGTGAAAATGTTTCATCACGGTATTTTCTGGCAGAAACCAGTGTACGTATATACCGATCACACCCATAAGACGAGTATCGGTAACGTAAGCAGATATAAACTCTTTGCGGCTTGTTAGGGCAGTATCGGAAAGCCCGCCGCGAATAACGTGAAATGATGATTTATTTTCCATATATAAAAATGCCTTTCTTGCAGCGTTTCCTAAAATATATCTATACTAGAGTATAAACTATTTTCAAAAAAATACAAGACAAATGCTTTAAGGTATGTTGACAACTGCGGGAAAAAGTATATAATACTATATGCATGCAGACAGGTTTTATTATGACTAAACCTAAATGATAAAACTAAATAATCCTTATCAAGAGTGGCTGAGGGAATAGGCCCTAAGACGCCCGGCAACCTAGGTGCTCCACTGTGAGTATAAAAGGTGCTAAATCCTACAGGAGATTTAACCTGAAAGATGAGGAAAAGATTTTTATATGAAATCACCGCAGCCTCTCTTTCAAAGAGAGGTTTTTGTTTTTCGCAATATAAACAGCAGTATAAACGAGGAGGTAAACTTATGAAAAGATTATTTACATCAGAATCAGTAACTGAGGGTCATCCTGATAAAATCTGCGACCAGATTTCAGATGCAATTCTTGACGCGATTTTTGAGAAAGACCCGTACGGCAGAGTTGCCGCAGAAACAACAACTACTACGGGATATGCAATGGTAATGGGAGAAATAAGCACAAACTGTTATGTCGATATTCCCAAGCTGGTAAGGAAGGTAATACTGGACATCGGCTATGACAGAAGTGAATACGGGTTCGACGGAAATACATGTGCGGTACTTTCAGCCATCGACGAGCAGTCCGGTGATATAGCAATGGGCGTTGACAAGGCGTTGGAATATAAGGAAGGAACTCTTGACGATCAGATCGATACCATAGGCGCAGGAGATCAGGGAATTATGTTTGGATTTGCATGCAATGAAACACCTGAGCTTATGCCGATGCCTATTTCTCTGGCTCACAAACTGGCGAAAAGGCTGACAGACGTAAGAAAAGACGGGACTTTAAAATATCTCAGACCTGACGGAAAAACTCAAGTTACGGTTGAATATGATGGAGATAAAGTTAAGAGGATCGATACCGTACTTATCTCAACTCAGCATGATCCGCAGGTTACTCAACAGCAGATTAAGGAAGATCTTATAGAACACGTAATTAAACCGATTATTCCGTCGGAACTTTTAGACGACGAGACCAAGTATTTCGTTAACCCTACAGGCCGTTTCGTAATCGGAGGACCTCATGGAGATTCAGGATTAACAGGTCGTAAAATCATAGTAGATACCTACGGCGGCTATGCTCGTCACGGCGGCGGAGCATTTTCAGGAAAAGACCCTACAAAGGTTGACCGCTCCGCATCTTATGCAGCCAGATATGCAGCGAAGAACGTGGTTGCAGCAGGTTTGGCCGACAAGTGTGAAATTCAGCTTGCTTATGCTATAGGCGTTGCAAAGCCTGTATCGATCTTAGTGGATACTTTCGGTACAGGAAAACTTACAGACGAAAAGATGGCAGAACTGGTGGAAAAGAACTTTGACTTAAGACCGGCAGCAATTATCAGAGACTTGGATCTCAGAAGACCTATTTACAGGCAGACTGCCGCATACGGTCATTTCGGCAGAACCGATATAGACCTCCCTTGGGAACATACTGATAAGGCGCAAACCCTTAAACAACAGGCAGGATTATAAACAATTATTAGTGGCAAATGATTGAGGCAGACCATGGAATATAAAACATCTATGACAGAAGGAAGCATTTGGAAGAAAATGCTTCTTTTCTGTATTCCCTTAATATTGGGAAATCTTTTTCAACAACTTTACAGCACTATTGATTCAGTTATAGTAGGAAAATTAATAGGCAAAACAGCGTTGGCAGCAGTCGGAGCATGCGAACCTATTATATCATTTATAATAGGTCTTTGCGCAGGCGCCTCCGCCGGAGCAGGCGTAGTAATTTCTCAACTGTACGGAGCTAAGAAAGAAGCAGACTTAAAAAGGGCAGTACATACTGCGATTGCTATAGGACTCATTCTGGGCGCAGCGTTGGAAATTATAACCATAGCTATAACGCCTGCTGTTCTGAACTGGATAAAGACGCCTAATGATGTAATTGATCAGGCTGTTTTATACCTACAAGTATATTTCGGTGGGATGATTTTTACTGTAGTGTTCAATATGGGAGCAGGTATTTTGAATGCTGTGGGAAATTCCAAGAGGTCGCTGCTATACTTAAGTATTGCTTCAGCCATTAACATTGCGTTAGACCTTGTTTTTGTGGTGGTGTTTAATTGGGGCATTTTCGGAGCCGCTTTTGCTACAATGCTGAGCCAGATGTTTACGTGCATATGTATAATCGCTTTCCTGCGCAGATGCAAAGACCCGCTCTATAGACTTGAGCTTAAGTCGATTAAGGTAGATAGAGAACACTCAATTAAGATATTGAGAATAGGTATTCCTACGTCGATTCAGAATATGGTGCGGTGTTTTGCAAATATTTTAGTACAGGCAGGAATTAACAGTTTTGGCTCTATGGCTATGGCAGGTTATGCGGCATATTTACGTGTTGACGGAATTCTGTGGCTGCCGCTCATGAGCCTTGGTATGGCTGCATCTACTTTTACTGGACAGAATATAGGTGCGGGACAATATGAGAGAGCTAAAAAGGGCGCAATTATATCAGCAGGGGCCAGCGGAGTTTTTACAGCTATTATGAGCGCAGTTCTTATCTTGTTTAGAGCGCCTATAATAAGCATCTTTAACAGCGACCCGGAGGTAATAGAGTACGGAGTTATCACAATGATGGGCTATCTTCCACTATACTGGGTATTTGCAGTATATAATGCACTGGCAGGAGCCATAACAGGAGCAGGAAAAACTTTCGAAGCAATGATTATTTCAATCGCGTCGCTATGTATTTTCAGAATAATTATGCTGGAGATAGTGACTAAAGCATCCGATTCATTCCAAGTATTGTTAAGCATTTTCCCTGCTTCATGGATTGCGGCTCTAATTGCAATCGCCGTTTATATGTGGCGATCTGACTGGCTTGGACTTGAAAAAAAGGAAAACTTAAAACCCCAAAGTCAGGTCTAAAAATTAGGTGATGAGAAGATGAGGCCATATTAGGCTGTACTTATAATTAAAATGTTGGCAGGATTAATGGTTAACCAATTCCTGCCAACATTAAATTAACTGTCTTGCAAATATTTATTTGCTCCACTATGAAGTATTTACAGAAACTTTTTAGAATCTATAGATCTAAAGTATTTGTTTTCTGAATTACAAATTTTTATCTTTGAAGATTATCTAAATTTATTTATCAAAAGCCTGCTTTAAGTATCCAACGGCAGCAATGACACATATTATAATACCGACAAGTTTCCATGCAGTATTGGAATTGGAGGAGCCTGTAAGCATAGATATGGCTAGACCCACTCCAAGGAGAATGAAAAAAACAGCTTTTAGTATGCTCACGGTTTTACTTGACATCCTTATACACCTCCATAATTTGTACAGAAGCGCTGGCGCCTATTCTGTCTGCGCCGGCCTCAATCATTTCTATTGCTGTATCGTAATCTCTTATACCGCCGCTGGCCTTTACCTGAAGGGTATCGCCTACAGTCTTTTTCATAAGAGCAACATCGCGTGCTGTTGCTCCGCCGCTGTTAAAACCGGTGGAAGTTTTCACAAAGTGAGCTCCGGCCTCCTTTGAAAGTCTGCATGCTTCTTCAATTTCTTCAAAGGACAGAAGGCAAGTTTCCAAAATCACCTTTACGATAGCATTATATTTGGAAGCGGCTTCTACTACTGCGTAAATGTCATCTCTGACATAATCATAGTGTCCGTCTTTAAAAGCGCCTACGTTGAGCACCATGTCGATTTCCGATGCGCCGTCTTTACATGCTTCCTCTGTTTCAAAGGCCTTTGTGGCAGAGGTGCAGGCGCCAAGGGGAAAACCTACGACGGCTGCAACTTTCACATCGCTGCCTTTAAGCATGTCTGCACATTGCCCTACATAGCATGTGTTTACACATACGGAGAAAAAGTCGTATGTTATGGCTTCATTACAGAGCTTATCTATCTGAGCGGAAGTTGCTTCTGGCTTAAGTAATGTATGGTCAAAATATTTATTGAGCGGTTTTAATAATTTCATAAAATCCTCCTCGCGGCAATGCCGATATAATTGTTGGAACTATTATACCATCTTTGCTCATAAAATAAAAGATATATTGAAAATAGGAAGATTTAATTATATAATAAACCTAGTATAGAATTTGGAGGGTATATATTGGAAACGGTTAAAAAGAATCTAACTTTTTTAAATAGATTAAAATGGCTTGGAATCTTGCTCGGATCTTTTATGTGTATATTTACCGAGCCTAGGCTTGGAAGTATCTTTTCAGTGGCTTTGGGAACCATTGCCGGTGTAGCCTTTATAGCGATATGTGAAAGAAGCAAGAAGAATATAATGTGCGACCATGTGGCTGATGACCTTCAGAATGCTCTTGAAAATAAAGGCTTTAAAGATTTTGTATTTGAAATAAGAAGCATGAAACCGGGGCTGATAATAAGAATATATATGATTAAGGTAGGGGAAGCTGCGCTTACCTGCAACAGAATTATAATTCAGAGAATCTCTGAGAGCTGGTACAAAGAGATGGTATGGATTACTCAGCTTGTTGATGTGAACAGTGAAGCTGAAATCAAGGAATCCAGAGGAGTCTTGGACGATGAACTGATTGAAGAACTAAAGAAAATGAGAGACAGTTTCAGAGGCAGGAAAAAATAAAATGAACTAACCGGCAGAAGCCGATTATATATATGCCAGAAGGTATTTTATACTTTTTGGAAAGGAAACTAAAGCTTAATGACTAATTCACAATCAAACATTAAGAATCTGACACTTTCGGCGCTTTGTCTGGCAATTGCCATGTTGCTGCCGTTTCTTACAGGTCAGATTCAAACTATAGGACAGATGCTTTGTCCGATGCACATTCCTATATTTTTGTGCGCTTTTATTTGCGATTGGAAATGGGCAGGGGCAATAGGATTTATTTCGCCTCTGCTCAGATCAGCTTGGCTGGGAATGCCGCCGATGATGATGGCTTTGGGAATGAGTTTTGAGATGGCTGCTTACGGTATAATTGCAGCTCTGTTGTATGCTTATTTACCTAAAAAAAATTCGAACGTTTATGTCTCCCTCATCATATCTATGATAGCAGGCAGAATTGTTTGGGGCATAGCAAGGGTAATCATTTCGGGAGTAACCAAGACGCCGTTTACATGGGAGCTTTTTATAAGTGGCGCCTTGCTTGAAGCCATCCCGGGAATCATTTTACATATCGTTCTGATTCCAATCATCGTAATTGCTTTAAGAAGAGCAAAGCTTATTGGGTAGACTGTAGCAGAAGCTGCGGGCGCTTATTTATAGCGAAAAAATAAAAAAGGTTGGCAGAAGTCGGCCTTTTTTCGTTACGTGTGGACAAAAACATTGAAAAATGCCTTATTTTGTAATAAAATAAAAAGATACATAAGAATTGGCATAGGAGGTACTATTAACATGGGTATAAAAGTCGCAAAGTTTGGCGGCTCATCAGTTGCTGATGGAATTCAACTGACCAAGACTAAAGCAATAATTCAGCAAGACCCTGACAGAAGATATATCGTTGTATCGGCGCCGGGAAAAAGATACGAAGGAGACAATAAGATTACAGATTTGTTGTACCTGTGTAAGACCCATATCGAGCATAATTTGCCTTACGACCAGATTTTTCAGGTAGTTGCAGACAGATACATGGCTGTTGAAGTAAACTTGGGAGTAAAGGTTGACCTTTTAAAATATTTTGATGAAATAAAGGATAATTTAAGAAAGAATCCATCTTCGGATTATATCGCTTCCAGAGGAGAATATTTAAATGCTATTCTCGTTGCGGCTTTTCTTGAATATGATTTTGTAGATACAGCTAATTTAATTAAATTTGACTCTAAGGGAAAGCTTCTTATGGAAGAAACCGATGAGTCAATCCGCGAGGAACTTTCCAAACATGCTAAGGCTGTCCTTCCGGGCTTTTACGGAAGCACACCTGACGGACAGATTAGAACTTTTTCACGAGGAGGTTCGGATATTACGGGCTCTCTTGTGGCTAGAGCTGTAGGAGCCGACGTATATGAAAACTGGACTGACGTATCAGGGTTCTTAATGGCGGACCCAAGGATTGTTAAAAATCCGAAACAAATCCATAATATTTCATATAAGGAATTGAGAGAACTTTCTTATATGGGAGCCAGCGTTCTCCATGAGGATGCTATCTACCCTGCAAGAATGGCTAATATACCTATAAATATAAGAAATACGAATCTACCTGAGGATCCGGGCACGCTTATCACATCTGATGGTGATACGAATGGAAATGAGCAGCATATAATAACAGGAATTGCGGGAAGCAAAGATTTTACCGTAGTTGCGCTGTATAAGAATATGATGAGCAGCGAGCGTGGCTTCGTAAGAAGAATTCTTGGTATTTTAGATGACTATGATATTAATTTTGAACATCTGCCGAGCAGCATTGATACAGTATCGGTTGTAATGTCCAATAAATCTATAGATGGAAGACTTGACGAAGTTCTGGGAGAATTTGAATCCAGACTGCGCCCCGACAGCATAGATGTTTTTGAGGACATTGCATTGATTGCAACGGTGGGACACGGAATGTCCTCAAGACCGGGTGTTTCCGCTACTTTATTCCAAGCAATTGCAAGCGCAGGTGTAAACATTAGGATGATTGACCAAGGTTCCAGTGAAATGAACATCATTGTTGGTGTTGAAAATAAAGATTTTGAAAAGGCGATCAAAGCCATCTACGATGCTTTCGTAGAATAAAGACTGGAGGTACAATATGAAAAAGCTGGTTACAATAAGCAGAGAATACGGCAGCGGCGGAAGAATTATCGGAAAAATTCTGGCTGAAAAGCTTAAGGTTCCTTTCTATGATAAGGAAATCATCGACATGGCCGTAGAACAGAGCGGCTATTCCAGAGAAATCATTGAAGGCGCTGAACTTAAGGCAAAGAGTAGTTTTGCTTACAGCCTTGCTTCGGCCTTGGGATTTAACGAGGGAATAGGCGGAAATGCATTATCCATTAATGACAAGTTGTTTCTGGCCCAGTTCCAAGTAATTAAGGAAATTGGTGCAACACAGACAGGCGTAATCGTAGGCCGCTGTGCGGACTATGTTCTTCGCGATATGCCGGGAGTGACCAACATCTTTATTTATGGTGAATATGAGGACAGAGTACAGCGTGCCATAGACAAGTATGGAGACGATCCTGCCAAGGTAAGAGAGCATATTTCCACTTATGATAAGGCTCGTCAAAATTACTACAACTACCATACAGGTCAGAAATGGGGAGAATTTAAGAATTATAATCTGGCCATAAACAGTAGTTACATCACAGAGGAGGAAGCAGCAAATTTAATTGTTTCCTACGTAGAAAACAGGAGGTATTATGATGAAAAGAGGAATGACTAAAGCAGACAAGAAAGCAACTAAAGTGACAGGGGGCAAGCTGGCCAAATCTTTATTGAAGATAATGGGAGTGGGACTGGCAGCAGGAGTAGCGCTGGTAGCCTTAACCGACAAAACAATGAAAAAGGTTTTTCCTGAAGATGAAAAACAATGCTGCGATAAAGATGACAACGGAAGTACAGGCGGCTGCGGCTGCGGCGAAGACAGCGCCCAATAGAGGCGATGAGAGGAGATATATATAAAATGAGCAAAAAAGGAACTTATTACATCACCACACCGATTTATTATCCAAGTTCAAATCTGCACATAGGTCACACATATTGTACGGTAATGGCTGACGCAATGGCGAGATTTAAGAGACTTTGCGGATACGATGTAAGATTCCTGACAGGTACAGATGAACACGGTCAGAAAATACAGACACTTGCAGAGGCAAAAGGCATAACGCCGCAAGCTTATGTTGACCAAGTTGTTGACGGAATAAAAAAGCTTTGGGCTACAATGGAAATTTCCTATGATGATTTTATCAGAACTACCGAGCCTAGACATATTAAGCGCGTGCAGCAGATTTTTATGAAAATGTACGAAAACGGAGACATTTATAAAGGCGAATACGAAGGTCTTTATTGTACCCCGTGCGAAAGTTTTTGGACAGAAAGCCAACTGGTTAACGGATGCTGCCCTGATTGCGGACGTCCTGTAACACCTGCCAAAGAAGAAGCGTATTTCTTTAAGCTTTCAAAGTATGCGGACAAGCTGCTGGATTTATTTGAGAACAATCCTGAATTTCTTCAGCCTGAGTCCAGAAGAAACGAGATGATTTCTTTCATAAAGCAAGGTCTTGACGACCTTTGCATTTCCAGATCCACATTCGACTGGGGGATTCCTGTTCCCATCGATGAAAAGCACGTAATATACGTATGGCTTGATGCTCTGACCAACTACATTACAGCATTAGGATATCCGGAAGAAACTGAGCTATATGATAAATACTGGCCTGCAAATGTTCATCTTGTAGGCAAGGAAATTGTAAGATTTCATTCAATTATTTGGCCTGCAATGCTTATGAGTGCGGAAATTCCGCTTCCAAAACAGGTTCTTGGTCATGGCTGGCTGCTTCTTGGCGGGGAAAAGGTGTCTAAGTCCAAGGCAGCTAAAGGAGCAGATGTGGTTGACCCGGTTGTACTCATTGATAGATATGGAATCGATGCGCTTAAATATTTTCTCCTTCGAGAATATACCTTCGGACAAGACGGAGTTTTTACCAATGAGGTGATGCTCAAGAGAATGAACTATGACTTGGCTAACGACCTTGGCAACTTGGTGTCGAGAACGGTTTCGATGATTGAAAAGTACAATGGAGGAACAGTTCCTGAATCAAAGACTAACGATGAAATTGACGATGATCTTAAAGCTATAGCCATAGGCGCGGCTGAAAAGGTCGAAAAGCAGATGGACAAGTTTGCATTTAATATGGCGCTTGAAGAAATCTGGATCGTGGTTCGCCGCGCAAATAAATATATTGATGAGAAAGCTCCTTGGGTACTGGCAAAAGACCCGGAAAAGAAGGCAGAGCTTGATACCGTTTTAAAGAATCTGGCAGAAGCTATTAGAATAATTTCTATTTTGATCTATCCTTTCATGCACACTACTTCAAAGGAAATAAGAAAACAGATGGGTCTTTGGTATTCAGATGTGGTTTGGGAAGACGCCTTTGAGTTTGAGATGATGTACGGAGAACAGGTTAAAAAGGGAAATGCCATTTTCCCTAGACTTGATATTGAAAAGGAACTTGAAGAACTTCAATCCATGAATAAGCCTGACGAACCCGAAAACATTCCTCTGGAGTTAAAGCCGGAAATCGAATATGACGATTTTGACAAGATAGATTTCAGAGTAGGACTTATTGTAAAAGCCGAAAAACATCCTAAAGCAGATAAACTGCTGGTATTCCAAATAAAAATGGGTACCGAACTTCGTCAGGTAATCAGCGGTGTTGCTGAAGATTTTAAGCCTGAAGAGATGGTCGGACAAAAGGTTATAGTAGTAGCTAACCTTAAACCAAGAAATCTGCGCGGTATGGAGTCAAAGGGTATGCTTCTGTTTGCTGACAACGGCAAAAGATGTGAAATTGTAACCACTATAGCTCCGGATGGAGAGGTCGTCTCATAATGAAATAAATGCGAGGTAAAGAAAAAATGTTATTTGATTCACATGCACATTTAAATAACGATACCTTTACTGAAGAAGAAAGGGAAGCCTTGATAGCTGATATCGAGGCTTCTGATTTATCTTATGTTATGGACATAGGTTTTGATTTGCCCAGTTCATTACAGGCGGTAAAGGATGCACAGCGTTTATCATGGTGTTATGCGGCTGTGGGAATACACCCTCACGATGTAAAGACTATGGATGAAGAAATGCTGCTCATGATAAAAGGATTTGCAAAGAAAGAAAAAGTAAGAGCTATAGGTGAAATAGGACTTGACTTTTATTACAATCATTCCGATCAAGAAGATCAAAGATACTGGTTTCGACGTCAAATCCAGCTTGCTAATGAACTTAAAATGCCGATTGTAATACATTCGAGAGAGGCAGATCAAGAAACAATGGATATATTAAAAGAGGAAGGCGCCTTCAGCAAAGAACGAGCCGGTTGGTTCCCTCAAAGAAAGGGTCCCGGCGGAAATCTTGAAAAAGATTGCCGGGTGCTTTTGCACTGCTTTAGCGGCAGCAGGGAATTAGCGCAGCAGTATGTAAAACTGGGAGCGACAATTTCCATTGCGGGGCCGGTCACGTATAAGAACAATCGTAAAACAACCGAGGTGGTTGCAGCGATTCCTATAGAGTATTTGCTGGTGGAAACAGATTCACCGTATTTGACGCCGGAACCTTTCCGCGGAAAGAAAAATAAGCCTCCTTATGTGGAGCACACTGCCCGCAGAGTAGCTCTCATAAAAGGTATGGAATATGAGGAAGTGTGCAGGAGAACGTTAGAAAACGCCAAAAGGTTTTTTAATATTGAATAATAGGCCAATGAAAATACTGTAGATAAGCAGAGTTCGACAAATTTCGAGAAGGATATATGATAATATATATCTATGAAGAAAAAATTACAGGTAGGAAGGCCTAATCAAAAAACAAAAATTGATAAGAGAGAAATCGGGACAGAAATAGATGTAAAGATTGGCTATGCTTCTGCCGCCGCCGAACAAATCAGCGGCGACGCCGTGATTTCATGCGGGCTGCCTTCAGGCAGCCACGCCTTAATCCTGTCAGACGGCATGGGCAAAGGGATTAAGGCGGCGGCGGGCAGCAGGCTGGTTGTGAATAGACTGAGAAAAAATTTGAAGGAAGGAATTCCTGTCGCCAGATCCATAAAAGAAGTTAATGAATATATGATTGAACACGCTTCATTGTCCGGACAGCGGGACAACGAAGCGACAAAGGATGAAAGTTTTGCAACGGTGGATTTGACTGTAATTGACAGGAAACTTTGCAGGGCAAAATTCTATAAAATGGGGGCAGCTACTTCTTTCATTGTGAGAGGAAATCATGTTCGCAGAATTGCCAAAGCAGCTTTGCCTGTGGGAATTATTCCTACTTTGAAACTTACTCATATTTCTGCAGAGTTGAAAAGCGGGGATATTATTGTAATGGTTTCCGATGGCATCACCGATGCAGATAGAAATGATTTAGAAGCAGGCTGGCTGACAAAATACTTATCGAAATATGTGGAAAATGTGAGAAACATTCCGAACCGGCCGCCGGAATATGTGGAAACAGTGGACAATATTGCAGATAATACATATTATCAGCAATTTAAAAGCGCGGCTGCGGCGGATACAACAGATGTAAACTCATTAAGTCCACGGATTTTAGCTTCTGACATTTTGCATGAGGCACAGCAGCGATACGGAAACAGGGAAAGAGACGATCTAACTGTAGCAGTTGCAATCATTACAGACAGCGGTAATAAATGATGAAGAAAAAAATTTTAAAGACTATTGCAGAACATAACTTAATCAAAAAAGATATGCACATTGTTTTGGGACTTTCAGGAGGCCCTGATTCAGTGTGTCTTTTTAATGTTTTGCTGGACTTGTCCGATGATTTAAACCTTACCATTCATCCGGTTCATGTAAATCATAAATTTAGACCTAAAGCGGCAGAGGAAGATCAAGAATACGTTGAAGAATTATGCCGCAAAAAAGGGTTGGTGTGCAGAAGCTTTACCGTTGACTGCAATGAAATGGCAAGAACCCTTAAGTTGACTTCAGAGGAAGCAGGAAGAAAAGCGCGCTACGATGCTTTTTATCAGGTAGCAGAGGAGGTAGCTGCTTCCGGAATTCCCCGCAAAAATATCGCCATCGCCGTTGCGCAGAATTCCAATGACCAGTGCGAGACCATTCTTTTTAGAATTTTAAGAGGAACGGGAACCGATGGACTTTCAGGAATTGCATATAAAAGAAAAGGCGACGGCGGCTTTAATATAATAAGACCTCTTTTAGATATTGGAAGAGATGAAATTGAAAAATACTGCGAAAGCTGTAATTTACAGCCGCGCATTGACTATACTAACAGTGAGCCTATTTATACTCGAAATAAAATTCGCCTTAAGCTGATACCTTTTCTTGTTGAGAATTTTAATAACAATATTGTGGAAACAATAAACAGATTGGGTAAAATTTCATCAGAGGACAAGGATTTTATATGGCAGGAGGCCAATAAAGTATTCGACAGAATCGGCAGAGTTGAGAAAGACGAGAATTTTAGGCTGAAATGTGAAATTTTCACTGAGGATTTGGAAGAACTTCATACTGCTGTAAGATTCAGAGTCTATAATATATGTTTGACTAAAGTGGGGATGCATGAGAATATTACGCGTGCCCATCTTGAAGCCGTGGAACAGATAAGACTTTCCAACAGTCCGTCATCATCCGCTGATATGGCTGATGGCTTTAGAGTTTCCAAGGCTTATGATAGATTGATATTCTATAGAGAAGAATTTGAAGAACTTTTAGAACGTCAAACGGAATGGAAACTTCATCTTATGACTAAAGACCAGTATAAGGATTTTGCTGAAAACGCACGGAAGCAGGGAATCCTATACGGTTCTTTCAGTGGTGATTTAATTTCAGAAATGGACAAGCTAAAGGTAAGAGCCCGCCAGGATGGAGATTACATCGCCATAAATGGTGCAGATAAAATAATAAATAAGAAATTGCAGGATTTCTTTGTAGATTGTAAAGTGCCGAAACTTTATAGAGATAAGATACAAATGTTGGCTTTTGGAAATAAGATTTTGTGGGTGCTTCCTTCAAATTACTTTCCAAATCAAACATATAAAGAAAAGGGCAGATTTTCTGCTGATTTTAAGGCAGATCCGGAACGGGATGAAACAATAATAGTCCTTGAACGGAAGCTGAATTTGTGTTAAAATACAAATTGGTATATTTACACAGTTAATTTTCTGAAAATTCATATAAAAAAAGTGCGGAATAAAAAGTGCGACATGAAAGGGGAAAAAAGTGAAAAGATTCGCAAAAAATATAAGTGTTTACATTGTCTTATTTATAATAGTGCTGATAATAGCGTCGCAATACCAAAACGCTAACAGCCAGAATATGACTGTTAAGGAAGTTCCTTTCTCTGAATTCGTTCAGATGGTCAGTGAGGAAAAATTTATAGAAGTTGAAGTGGAAGATACTATGCTTAAAGGTACTATAGATAAAACCAGTATGGTATATGCTTATGCGCCTTCAATAACACAGATTAACTGGCTTGATAATGCATACCTGATGGAGCAGGCAGAAGAAGGAAAAATAGTATATTCAAGCCCGAAACCTAATACAAGTTCATTCTGGTTAAGCCTTGTGCCAAATATAATAATGATTGGAGCGTTGATTTTCCTGTTCTATATAATGATGAACCAAGGGGGGAACGGTAAAGCCTTCCAGTTTGCAAAATCGCGTGCCAAAATGGTTAAGGGCGGAGAAAAGAAGGTTACCTTTAAAGATGTTGCCGGATTAGATGAAGAAAAACAGGAATTGTCGGAAGTTGTTGACTTCCTTAAAGACCCTAGAAAATACAAGGAACTGGGAGCCAGAATTCCAAAAGGTATTTTGCTTGTAGGCCCTCCGGGAACAGGAAAAACCTATATTTCCAAAGCTGCTGCCGGAGAGGCAGGCGTACCTTTCTTTACAATCAGCGGTTCGGACTTTGTTGAAATGTTTGTAGGCGTAGGAGCTTCAAGAGTAAGGGACTTATTCGAACAGGCTAAGAAAAACGCGCCTTGTATTGTTTTCATCGATGAAATCGACGCCGTAGGTCGTAAACGTGGGGCAGGTATCGGCGGTGGACACGACGAAAGAGAACAGACTCTTAACCAGCTTTTGGTCGAAATGGACGGCTTTGCAGAAAACTCCGGAATTATTATTTTAGCGGCAACCAACAGACCGGATATTTTGGATCCGGCTCTTTTAAGACCTGGTAGATTTGACAGACAGATAGTAATCGGGGCTCCTGATATTAAGGGCAGAGAGGAGATTTTCAAAGTTCACAGCAAGAATAAACCTCTTGCGGATGACGTGACTCCTGAAGTTTTGGCGAGAAGAACTCCGGGATTTACTCCCGCGGATATAGAGAACCTGCTTAATGAGGCAGCCCTTATAACTGCGAGAAGAAACGGCAGATTCATACGCATGGAAGAAATTGAAGAGGCAATAACTAAAGTCATCGCAGGCCCTGAAAAGAAGAGCAGAGTTATCAGCGAAAAAGAAAAGAAACTTACTGCTTACCATGAGGCAGGTCACGCAGTTGTGGCAAGATCCCTTCCGCAGAGCGATCCTGTTCATCAGGTTACAATTATTCCTAGAGGCAGAGCCGGTGGATTTACCATGACGTTGCCTAAGGAAGACAGATATTATGCGACGAAGAAGGGCATGTTCAACGACATCGTTCACCTTTTAGGAGGTCGTGTGGCAGAACAGCTTACATTAGATGATATAAGCACCGGCGCTTCTAACGATATCATGAGAGCCACAGAGGTTGCACGTGATATGGTTACGAAATACGGTTTCAGCGAAAAGATTGGAACAGTAAATTACAGTAATTCAGAGGAAGTGTTCCTTGGAAACGATTTTACCACTCATAAAAACTACTCTGATGAGATAGCTCGTGAAATTGACGCGGAAATTAAGAATATTATCGATAAGGCTTATGCTGAAGCTACTAAAATCCTTAAGGAAAACAGCGAAATTCTTGAACGAGTTGCTCAGGCGCTTCTGCTCGTTGAGACTATTGACGGAGACCAGTTTGAAGCGTTATACACTGGAGAAATTTCTGCTGAAGCCTTGAAGGCCAAGGTTGATAAGACCGCCGAGGAAAAGAAAGCCAGAGACGCTTCGGAGGCTGCCGAAAGAGAAAGACTTCGCAAAGAGGAAGAAGCTAAGCTTATGGAAGAACTTAAAAAATATGACGAAAATCCAATCGAAGACGATGAAAATGTAAATGATGTAAAATCTCAAGATTCACTTTCGGATGATGAGATTCTTGAGAAAGAAAAAGAGGAAGAGGATGAAAGTAACAGTTAAGGATTGCTTACAGCTTGATTCTTTTAAAAACAGTATTGTAGTTGCGGGCGAAAAAAATATGGAAAACCGTGTTAAAGCAGTTTCCGTAATGGACGCTGTAAACGTGGCCCAAGCCGTAAAATGTAATGGTAACAGCGGCGCGGTTGTGCTGACTACATTTGCAGGAATGAAAAATGATGTAAAATCTCAATGCGAGACCATTAATGAACTGGCTAAGGCGGGGATTGCTGCCATGGTATTTTTTCAGCGTGAAAAGGGTATTCAGTCTGTAGACAAAGAAGTAATCGGCGCTGCTGATATGGTAGATTTGCCTTTAATCATTATAGCTGACAGTGAAAATGTGGATTATGCTACTGTTATTTCTGAAATAATGGAGCAGGTTCTATACAGCAATAACTTTAAAAACAGCCTGATAAGCAATACTGTTTTTCATCTGCTCAACTTTGAAAAACATGCTAATTTCCAGCAAGCCGTACATGAAGCTGCTGTAAACAATGATTTTCAAGTTGTCCTTTTGACAGAAGATTTTAACCCGGTTTTTGCGGTGGAAACCAGACATCAAACCACAATAAACGAGGCTATCAGGAGAGGAAAGGAAGCTGCCCTCAATTTAGGCAATATATATAGTTTCCTCGATATTGAAGGAGTCCTTTCGTACTGGGGATTTGTAAATATTAATGATAAAAAATATTATCTTATAATTATAGATAATGAAGATAATTATTCTGCCGGAGAGATAACTAAACTGGCTGAAATTATCGAATTGGCAATGGGCATGTGGAAATATACTCCTGACAGGGAGCCTAAATCGGAGCTGGTTAAGGCTTTGATGAGGGGGAATAAAAGTCTCGCATATTCTCTCCGTGAGGAAGCCGGCATAAAATCAAGTGATATAATCTCGGTGTTTTATGCGAAAAACATTGAGACACGCCAAGGAGATCAGATAATAGACCAGTTTGTTAATGAAGGCAAGCTCGATATTATTAAGATTGCCGAAGAAGGAGAAACCTATGCTGTTTTGCTTAAAGGAAACGCTTTTAAAGACGGTGACGATAATTTAGACAAGGCCGTTTGCATACAGTTATTCGATAGTCTAAAAGAGACTAAAGGCGTAAGAATCTTCCATGTCACCGGAGTAGATGGTATTGAAGGCGCAGGAGACGGATTCAGACTAATAGATGAGACATGTTCGTTTGTAGAAGGCATATTCCCTTATAAGCGAATTTTTTCTAAATATGAGCTGGTCCTTGTGAGCAATTGCATAAACATCCAAGTACAGGGAGGAAAATTAAAGAAGAATTATATGGATTTACTGGCGCCTTTTAGAAAAGAAGGGGACAATAAATCTAAACAGCTTCTTGAAACACTGGAAGCTTTCGTGCTTGATGCAGGTATGAACAGCGGGAAAACTTCTGATTTTATGGGTATTCATACCAACACTGTCCAGTATCGCCTTAGGAAGATAAATGAAATTCTCGGCGCCGAAATCACAGGAAATCGTGTAATACCGGGACTTACGATAGCTTTGGCGTTAAGACGTATGGAAGATACGGTTATGAAATAAAATCAATATGCCGATCGCATCAGGCTAAAAGGCGTCTTTAAAGAGTAGCCGCCTGATGTGTGCAGTAAGATGAACCGCTTATTTATGCGCATTGAGGCATGGAGCGAGAATTATAAACCACCATGAATTTGGCAGAAAAACAATAATAAGAGGATTTGTCAACACCTATTTCGTTTTGTTGACAAATCCGTCTTTTAAACCCAAAACTGTTAAAAACACCTTGAAACTGGCTTAAAACCAGGTATTTTAGACGTGTTTTGCTAAGCATTTTTGACAAATCACTCAACAAAATTGTTTTTTGTCAAAAATGCTTTTATTTTTTTGAACACAATTTTGCGTTTTACTTTGAGTATTTTTTTAAACTTTTCATATCAAATTGCTTTGTTCAAAGCACCCCATGATTGCTCTGAACAAGCGCCCTAAACTTTAAATAAAATGGAGATCCAAATGAATCAAAATAAGGATTTAAAAATCGGAAACGTTAAACTTAAAAATCCATTTATACTGGCGCCCCTTGCTGGCATAACTGACGGTCCATTTCGCAGACTTTGCTGCGAAATGGGCGCTGCCATGGTTTGTTCTGAAATGGTCAGCGCCAAGGGGCTGTGGTATAAGGACAAGAATACGGCAAGACTTCTGGAAATCCTTGAAGGGGAAAATACAGTGGCATATCAGATTTTTGGACATGAACCTGAGATAATGGCCTTTGCCGCAAGAAAACTTAAAGAGAACAAAAATGTAATTCTCGACATAAACATGGGCTGCCCCGTTCCGAAAATTGTGAAAAACGGCGAAGGCAGTGCACTTATGAAGAATCCTGAATTTGTATATGATATTGTAAGTGCAGTGGTTAAAGATGCAGGGAAGCCCGTTACAGTAAAAATTCGTGCTGGATGGGATGAAAATGCTAAGAAAGAAGCAAATGCAGTTGAAATTGCCAGAGCAATTGAGGCAGCAGGAGCTGCCATGGTAGCGGTTCACGGCAGAACCCGTGAGCAGTACTACAGCGGCAGAGCCGATTGGTCTGTAATAGCCGATGTTAAGCGCGCAGTCAGTATACCTGTAGCGGGGAATGGAGATATTATAGACAGCGATTCAGCTTTTAGGATGATCGATGAAACCGGATGCGACTTTATTATGATAGGTAGAGGCGCATTGGGAAATCCGTGGATTTTCAGCCAACTTAACGCAGCATGGAAAGGAGAGAAGATTCCGCCTGCGCCAACTGTAGAGGATAAAAAAAATATGATGCTTAGACATTTTCGCGACGCATTGGAACTGAAGGGTGAATATGCGGCGGTAAGAGAAATGCGTAAACATGTGGGTTGGTATCTTAAAGGTGTTCATGGTGCGACTTCTTTCCGCGGAAAAGTCAATCAAATTACGGAGGCGAAAGCATTAGAAGAAGCTATTGTAAATATAGGGAAGTAACAGAGGAGAATTAAAAATGAGGATAGGAATTGTAACGGGAGCTTCTTCCGGACTTGGAAGAGAATTTGCACGTCAGATTGCGGCAGAACGTCATCTGGACCAACTTTGGGTTATAGCAAGGCGCATGGATCGTTTGGAGAGACTAAAACAAGAAATAGAGGAAGCGTATCAGAATATTAAAGTATGTCCGATAGCTCTTGATCTTACTTGCAGAGAGGAAATAGACAGACTTTCTGACATGCTTAAGCAAACACATCCGGAAGTGGATGTTCTGGTAAATGCTTCAGGCTTTGGAAAGTATGGTACATATAAGGATTTAACAACAGAGGAAATTACGAAGATGATTGATTTAAACTGTAAGTCCGTTGTATTAATGACTTACAGCGTTTTGCCGTTTATGAAAGAAGGCAGCCGTATTTTGACTATGGGCTCAGCATCTGCTTTCCAGCCTTTGCCTGAATTCAATATGTACGCGTCTACCAAGTCTTTTGTGGTTCATTTCTCAAGAGCGTTAAATGTTGAACTTAAATCACGCCGCATTACGGCAACTTGCGTTTGCCCCGGCTATGTGCGCACGGAATTTTTTGATGTCGCAAGAGATACCAGTAACCCTAACACTTGCCAGAACTTCACCCCTATGTATGAACCCGTTGATGTTGTAAAAAAGGCCTTGACTGACAATCGTAAAGGTAAGGATTTATCAGTTCTTGGCATGAACACCAAGATGAAACGCATGTCAGGGAAACTTCTACCTGCCAAACTGGTAATGTCGATTTGGATGAAGATAAAGTAGTGAATAAACCATTGAAATCCGCAGAGGCAGACGCCTTGCGGATTTTTACTTAATTTACATTTTATGGTAGAAATAAACTTAAAAAAGTGATATAATAGTATTGTCAAGAGGACAAGCGAAAGCGGTTAACCTTCCCCAAAACTCGAAAGGGGTTTTGGATAGAAGGAAGGTGGTAAATATGTTGAGAATCACGGTTGCCTTTGGTAGGTTGAGAATCACAATTTACATAAAAAAATAACCGCCACTAACTTGAAAAATCTGGCGGTTATTCTTTAACCCATAGGTTAGCCGTTTTCAACGGCTTTCCTCTTGACAATACTATATCACAAAGAAACATCCAATTCAAGTAAAAAGAAATATTTCTCCCCATGGCAGACGCCTTGCGGATTTTTACTTAATTTACATTTTATGGTAGAAACAAACTTAAAAAATGATATAATAGTCTTGTCAAGAGGACAAGCGAAAGCGGTTAACCTTCCCTCGGAACTCGAAAGAGATTTTGGATAGAAGGAAGGTGGTAAATATGGTGAGAATCACGATTACCTTTGGTATAGTAAGAATCACAATTTACATAAAAAAATAACTGCCATAAGCTTGCAACCCCGGCAGTTATCTTTTAACTGAACAGGTTAGCCGTTTTCAACGGCTTTCCTCTTGACACCACTATATCACAAAGAAACATCCAATTCAAGTAAAAAGAAATATTTCTCTCCATGGCGGCGGCTGTGTGGATTTTTTCATAAAACATCAATTTATTATGGCGGACTGTCCTAAGAAATAATATAATATATCTTGTTAAGAGGACAGTCAAAAAGGTGGCTGGCAATATTCAAACTTTTCAAAAGGGAGAAAGGAGCCAACAATGATGAGAGTAACTCTTACATACTCCAAAGGGGTATTAAGGATTACTGTAAGCATGAAAAAACCGCCCAAGGCTGACAACTAAAGGCGGTTTATCTGTCATTTAAGTCCAGCCGCTAGGCTTTCCTCTTGACACCAATATACCACAACAGAACATATTTTTCAATAGGAAATCTTTTCTCTGCATGGCAGTTGCTATGCAGATTTTTTGCTGTCTGAAAACAGTAGAGGGTCAACTACTAAACGTATACATATATCTAAAGAAGAATTGATGAAAGGATAGAAATATATAAGTGAAACCTTTGATTGAGAACATGACAAAAAAGAAAATCGGGCTTGTATGTGGTATAATGGTTCCTGTAATTATAACGGCGTTGCCGCAAGGATGGAACCATTGAATCATGATGGACCATTGTATTTTTTAGAGGAAGAATCATGGTATAATAAAAGAAAAAATATAAGTCCATTTTGGGGCACCAGAATGGAGGACACTTTTAAGCAAATGTAGGGTGCTTTGAAGAAGAACAGGACACTGGAGGGATACCGCAAAGGCAAGAATTTTATTGCTAAGTCCTGCTTCTTTAAAAAAGAAAAGGAGACTCTTTCAAGTCTCCCATATCTTCTAAGTATTGAAATTTAAACCTATATAGGCTTTTCTTCATTAGCCAAAGTATCTTTCTAACAGACCCTTGAGAGCCTTTCCATGTCTGGCCTCATCTCTTGCCATTTCGTGAACGGTATCGTGGATAGCATCCAGATTGTTCTTCTTAGCACATTTAGCAAGCTCCACCTTACCGGCAGTAGCGCCGAATTCACATTCAACTCTCCATGCAAGGTTGTCCTTAGTAGAAGCCTTCATGTTTGGCTCTAAATCTTCTCCTAAAAGTTCTGCAAATTTTGATGCATGTTCAGCTTCTTCGTAAGCAGCCTTTTCCCAGTAAAGACCGATTTCGGGATAGCCCTCGCGATGAGCGATGCGAGCCATACATAAGTACATACCTACTTCTGAACATTCTGCCTCAAAGTTAGCCTTTAACTGTTCAAAAATGTATTTCTTGTCTTCTTCACTGACATCAGCGTTGTCCTTTACAGTTTTAGCATAAATGCCATATTCATGTTCTGCTGCAAGAGTCATTTCACCTTCTACTGGTTTAAACTTGTCAGCTCCAACGTGACATACAGGACATTCTTCAGGAGCCTGATCTCCTTCGTGTACGTATCCACATACTGTGCAAACCCATTTCATAATTTAATACCTCCATTAAAAAAATTTATATTTTGTTTATTTATTTAAGATATACTTAAAAAGTATGAGATAATTTTACCACAATACCATATCCGTAAACAACGAAAAAATAGGCAAAATTTAAAAAAATTATAAAAATAGTTTAATTTAAAGAAGATAAAGATTTAAAAATTTAGCATAAATATATTAAAATTAAAGGGGAAACTTTGCCGCAGGACTTCAGGCAAGTCTTTACTTGTAAAAGAGGAGGAAATAAATTTGAGCAACAGAAAGCTGCTTAACGACAAATTAAAAGAAGCTCTTATCTCGGTACTTCCAATAACTGTAATCGTAATTCTGCTGTGCTTTACCATAGCTCCTATTCCTAACAATATGCTTGTATCTTTTTTAACCGGAGCTGTTATGTTGATTGTAGGAATGGCTTTTTTTACCGTAGGCGCAGATACTGCTATGACGCCTATAGGAAATAAAGTGGGTACCAGCATTACTAAATCGAAAAACATCTGGATAATTGTTTTTGTCAGCTTCCTGCTCGGTGTAATAATCACTGTTTCCGAACCTGATTTGACCGTGCTGGCAAATCAGGTCCCTACAATTCCTAACGCTGTACTGATTATGACGGTAGCTATTGGCGTCGGCGTTTTTTTAGTATTAGCAATGCTGAGAATTTTGTTGGGAGTAAGTATATCTAATCTGTTGATTGGATTTTATATCATTGTCTTTGTTCTTGCGATGTTTGTACCAAAGGATTTTTGGGCAGTAGCCTTTGACTCAGGCGGTGTGACTACAGGTCCTATGACAGTACCGTTTATTATGGCGCTGGGAGTCGGCGTGTCTGCCATAAGAAGTGACAGACATGCGGCGAACGACAGCTTTGGTCTTGTAGCCTTATGCTCTATAGGTCCGATTTTGGCGGTTCTAATTTTAGGATTAATTTTCCCGGCGGAAGGTGCATACATTCCGGTGGAAATACCTGAAATGGAGAACTCAAAGGACATGATAACTCTATTTATTGCAGCCATTCCCAAATACATGAAAGAAGTGGGAATTGCTCTGGCTCCCATAGTGGTATTTTTTCTGCTTTTTAATAGTTTTGTAACCAAACTTCAAAAAAGACCTTTTATAAAAATTATCATAGGTTTAATTGCAACTTATATAGGGCTGGTTCTTTTCCTGACGGGAGTAAATGTGGGATTTATGCCTGTCGGCAATTACATAGGCAAACTCATAGGAGAAAAAGAATTTTCATGGATATTGATTCCTATTGCCATGTTAATAGGTTACTTTATCGTAAAGGCGGAACCGGCAGTGCACGTGCTTAATAAGCAGGTTGAAGAAATGACCGCAGGTTCTATTCCGGCTAAGGCGATGGAACTCTCCTTATCCATAGGAGTTGCCATTTCCTTGGCTCTGGCTATGATAAGAGTGTTAACCGGAATATCCGTGATGTATTTCCTTGTGCCGGGTTATTTTATAGCATTGACACTTACAAGATTTGCTCCGAAAATTTTTACGTCGATTGCTTTTGACTCCGGTGGAGTTGCGTCGGGGCCTATGACTGCCACTTTCCTGCTTCCGTTTGCAATGGGAGCGTGCGAGGCGATAGGAGGACCTGAGAGAATCGTAAGCGACGCATTTGGCGTAGTGGCTATGGTTGCCATGACACCGCTTATTACAATTCAGTTCCTAGGCGTGCAGTACAAGTACAGGACACGCAAGGAGCAGGCCGTAAGAGATATGCTGCATTCGAGAATCAGCGCATATACAGACGAAGATGTTATCGAATTATAATACGCCTTTGCATTTGATACAAAAATATAAGGAGGACTAGACTATCATGGAGGGTTTACATCTGGTTATAGCCATCTCCGACCGTGAGAAAACAGAACGGGTCATAGAAATTTTCAGGGAAAGCAACGTCTTTACCACCGATGTTACCCTGGGAACGGGAACAGCCCCTACAGAGATATTGGATTATCTTTATCTTTCGCCTAATGAAAAGGCAGTGGTTTTCGGAGTAGTAACTAATGCGGGTCTTTTGCCGCTGCTTAAGAACTTTAAGAGAAAACTTTACATTGACGTTCCGGGAAACGGAATTGTGGTTACGGCGCCGCTTAACAGTATAGGCGGCAGACGAAGCCTTGAATATATTTTAGACGGTCAAACCTTGGATACTGTAGAAAAGCGGCCTTGGACCACCGCAGAAAGAGAGGGCAAAATGTCTGCAAAAACAGATTATGAATTGATATTTGTAGTTGCTAACGAAGGTTACAGCGATATGATAATGGATGCTGCCAGAGGCGCAGGCGCAGGTGGAGGTACAGTGCTGAAAGCAAAAGGCACAGGCGCTGAGTACAGCGAAAAGTTTTTTGGATTTTCCATAGCGACGGAGAAAGAACTGCATCTTTTAGTTACGCCTGCACAAGGAAGGAATGCAATTATGAAGGCAATCATGGAAAAAGCCGGCCTTGACAGCAAAGTACAGGCGATAGTGTTCTCGCTTCCGGTGAGCAATGCCATTGGTTTAAGAGTACCGGAATAAGGTGGGTTTAAACTTATCAATAAACAGAAAAAAGATAGAAAAGATAGAAAAGCTCCCCCTAAAAGGGAGTTTTTTGTTTACTAAAACAAAAAATGTTCGTCAAACATACCCAAATTTAACAGATTTTGTTCGTAATATATAAAGTAAGTAAAAAAATAATTGCAATTATATGCCAGAGGGTATATAATTTAAATATTCTTACTATTTTAAGGAGGATAATTTAGAAAATGAAAAAGAAAGTTGCTTTGTTACTCATCTTTGTAATGCTTTTCTCACTGCTTGCAGCGGGCTGCGGAGGCGATGATGAAAAAGTTGTGAAAATTGGTGTATTCGAACCTGCAACAGGTGATAACGGTGCAGGCGGTAAACAGGAAACATTGGGAATTCAGTATGCTAATTCTGTAGCACCTACAGTTGAAATCGGCGGTGAAACGTATACCGTTAAGTTAGAAATAGTTGATAACGAATCTTCCCCTGAAAAAGGTATTACAGCAGCACAGAATCTTGTAACTACCGGCGTATCTCTGATTCTTGGTACATATGGTTCAGGTGTAGCTATTGCAGCCGGTCCTACTTTTGCTGAAGCAGGAGTACCTGTAATTGGTGTAACTTGCACAAACCCACAAGTTACGATTGGTAATGATTTTTATTTCAGAATGTGCTTCATAGACCCATTCCAGGGAACAGTACTTGCAAACTATGCATGGGAAGAGGGTTATACAAAAGCATATTGCCTTAACAAGATGGGAGACGATTATTCCGCAGGACTTGTAAACTATTTTACAGAAGCCTTTGAAAAATTAGGAGGAACGATCGTAAGAGAGGAATTTGAACAGGGTAATGCAGACTTTGCAGCTAATATTACAACTGCAAAGAAAAACGGATGTGAAGTTTTCTTTGCTCCTGTATCTACAGAAGCTGCTGCTCTTATCATTGACCAGGCTGACGCTCAGAAGTTAGGTATGCCTATTCTTGCTGCTGACACTTGGGACTCCAACGTAATAACCGGTGCTGCTAAAGGAACAGATCTTGAAATTGTTGTAACCACATTCTATCAAGAAGGTGGCTCACCTGAATTTGATAACGGCGTAAAGGCTTGGATAGAAGGAGACGAAACAAACCTTGCTAATAACGGTGGAAATTCAGATTTGGCTGCCGTAACTGCAATGGGATATGACGCTTACTTTGTAGCTCTTGAAGCTCTCAAAGCTGCAGGTTCAACAGATCCTGCTGAAGTGCAACAAGCTATTCCAAGCGTAGTATACGAAGATGGAGTTTGCGGTAGAGTTGTATTCGGAGAAAACGGCGATGCTGTTAGAGACATGGCGGTTGTTAAGCAGTGCAATACTGAAACAGGCGTTTGGGAATTCGTAAGCAATCAGTACATAAAATAGTTCATCTAAACTTGTTAATGTACTGTAAAATAGGATTTTACACAATGAGGCGAAAAGCGGGAGAGAGGTCTCCCGCTTATCGTTGCATTTAGGTAAACCATTGTAAAGGAGAACGTCGCATTGCAGTAAATCCGACATTCTCCTTTGCAATGGAAACAGCAAATACTAAATTTGGAGGTCCTACAATGAACTTTTTCGTAGAAAATCTACCTTACATACTGGCAGGTATCTCCGTAGGCGGACAGTACGCTCTTATTGCCATAGGTTATACTATGGTTTACGGAATATTGCGTCTGATTAATTTTGCTCACGGAGATATGTTCATGGTTGCAGGTCTGGTGATGGTATACCTTTCGGCTTCTATGCCGATCTATATTGCCATTCCGATTGTAATCATACTTACCGTATTTCTGGGCTGTGCAATTGAAAGAGTGGCATATAAACCGCTTAGAAGCGCGCCTAGAATGTCTATTATGATTTCGGCTATAGGCGTAAGCTATCTGCTTCAGAACACTGCGCTTTATGTGACAGGAGGCTTAACTCAGACTTATCCTGCAATACCGTGGCTTTCTAAAACCATTACCGTGTTTGGTGCGCACACTAAGATGGTAACTTTGATTACTCCTGTTCTCACATTAATTTTGGTTATTGGGTTGGTGCTGATGATTAAGTACACCAAAATAGGCATGGCTATGAGAGCGGTTTCAAGAGATTTTGAGACGTCTCAGCTTATGGGAATTGACATTAACAGAGTCATTACTGCCACTTTTATAATTGGTTCTTTTCTTGCAGCCATCGGTTCTGTACTTTATTTCTCCAACTACACAGGCGTAATGCCTACTTCCGGCTCAATGCCCGGTTTAAAGGCTTTCGTAGCTGCGGTATTCGGAGGAATTGGTTCAATTCCGGGCGCTGTGATAGGCGCTTTCATTATCGGTATTTGCGAGAATATAATAAAAGGTATGGAATTAACCGTCTTTTCCAACGCTTTTACTTTCATACTGCTTATCATAATTCTTATGGTTAAGCCTACAGGTTTGTTTGGCGAAAAGAACATAGATAAGGTATAGGAGGTGGATTGGGATGACAGAATTAAGTAAAAAGGCTAAATCCACTTTGAGCATAATAACATGCTTGGTATTCTTAATATTGATTTATTTGGGAAATATGTTTGTCCCTGCAACCTCAAGCTGGAGCATGCTGTTTAAAGTCCTCGAAAAGGGGGCGATTTACTCTTTAGTGGCAGTTTCCATGAACCTGCTTAACGGATTTACGGGATTGTTTTCTTTGGGTCAGGCAGGATTTATGATGATAGGAGCATATACGTATGCAATCTTTTCGATACCTTCATCTATGAGAGCAAGCGTATACCAGTATTTTGATGGCGGACTTATTAAATTCTCACTCACGGAAATTTTAGGAAACACTTTAGGTGGAGCAATGGGAGAATTTGGAGTTACGCTGGGAGAACACATAGGAATGATTATTCTTATGGTATGCGCCGGACTTTTGGCTGCGGTTATTGCAGCGCTTATAGGGCTTCCGGTGCTCAGGCTTAAGAGCGATTATTTAGCGATAGCTACTTTAGGCTTTGCTGAAATTCTCAGAGCATTTTTCCAGTGGAAAGCAGCAGGACCTATTACTAACAGTTCAAATCTGCTCAGAAGTTACACTAAATATGATACGTCACTGTTCCCTATTATTATTTCAGGACTGTGCATTGCATTTATTATTCTGCTGATAAACTCTTCCTACGGAAGAGCGCTTAAGGCTATTAGAGATGATGAAATAGCGGCTGAAGCGATGGGCGTAAACTTATTTAAGCACAAACAGATGAGCTTTATTACAAGTTCGTTCTTTGCAGGCATGGGAGGAGCGCTGCTGGCTATGTTCCAGAGTTCGATTGCGTCCACGCCGTTTACTTCCAATATGACTTATGAGATACTTTTAATTGTGGTTATTGGAGGAATTGGTTCGATAACAGGCTCTATATTAGGTGCGTTCCTGTTTGTGGCATGTTCCGAATGGTGGCTGAGAGGCCTTGATGCGGGAACTTTCCTTGGAATCAGTGCGGATTTTATGAGACCCGGTTTCAGAAAAGTAGTATTTGCGGTGATTATCATGTGTATAGTGCTTTTCTATAGCCGTGGAATTATGGGAAATAAGGAATTTAACTGGGATTCATTCCTTCGTTTCTTAAAAAATCTGCCGGGAAATTTGGCAATTTTCTTTAAAACCTTACCTAAAAGGCTTGCCAATTTCTTTAAATCATTGCCTAAAAAAATAAATAAAATTTTTGCAAAGGGATCCAACAATAAGATTTCAGGTAAAAAACACACTACTGATACAGAAACGAAGAAGGAGGCACAGTAAAATGACTAAAGAGAATATATTACGTGTTTCCGATATTACAATGCAATTTGGCGGCGTTGTAGCGTTAGACAATCTTAGCCTTGAAGTAAATAAAGGCGAGATTATCGGACTTATCGGTCCAAACGGAGCGGGGAAGACTACCGCTTTCAATGTTATCACAGGAGTTTACGCCCCTACCAACGGAGCAGTTGCAATTAACGGTGAAGTAATTGTTGAAAATCACCCGCAAGGGAAAATGAAGAATATGTATAAGGGTCAAAACGACGGAAAATATAATGATGTCAAGGTTTTGACACCTGATAAGATAACTAAATTAGGTGTGGCAAGAACATTTCAGAATATCAGACTTTTTAAAGGGATGACAGTATTTGAAAATGTTCTTGTAGCTATGCACATGAATATGGAGTCGGGCATGTTTGGAGCTGCTTTCCGAAGCAAAAAAGCAAGACAAGAGGAACAGCAGATGCAAGAGGAAGCTATTAAGCTTCTTAAGATGTTCGACTTGGAAAAGAATAAGAACGATCTGTCAACATCGCTTCCATACGGCAAACAAAGGCACCTTGAAATTGCGAGAGCCCTTGCGACTAAACCGCAGCTCCTGCTTTTGGATGAACCAGCGGCAGGTATGAACCCTCAGGAATCTGATGAACTCATGCACCTAGTGAAAAAAATCAGAGATGAATTTAATTTATCAGTTTTGATGATTGAACATCACATGCAGGTTGTAATGGGTATCTGCGAAAGAATTTATGTGCTTGATTACGGCGCATTGATTGCGGAGGGCAATCCTGAAGAAATACAGAATAACCCTAGAGTTATTGAGGCATATTTGGGGGTGGACGAATAATGTTAAGAATTACAGATTTAAACGTTTTTTACGGCGGCATCCATGCCCTTAGAGGAATTGACCTTGAAATCGCCGACGGACAGATTATTTCGCTTATAGGAGCCAATGGAGCAGGCAAATCCACAACGCTGAAATCTATTATGGGGCTGGTTAGCAAATCAGGTGGTAAAATAGTATGGAATGATGAGGATATTACTAACATGCCTACCAAGGAAGTAGTAAAGCAGGGAATCGTACTTTGTCCTGAGGGCAGAAGGGTTTTTCCAGATCTGACAGTTGAGGAAAACCTTAGAATCGGAGCATATCTTAGAAACGATAAGGATGGAATTCAAAAAGATAAGGATTGGGTTTATGACCTTTTCCCTAGAATGAAAGAGAGGGAATGGCAGCTTGCAGGAACCCTTTCAGGTGGTGAACAGCAGATGCTGGCAGTTGGAAGATCTCTCATGTCTAAACCTAAACTCCTTATGCTTGACGAACCGTCGTTAGGTCTGGCTCCACTTGTAATAAAAGACATCTTTTCAATTATAAAAGAAATAAAGGACGCAGGAGTAAACGTGCTGCTTATAGAGCAGAACGCTAAGGCGGCGCTTGAAATTTCCGACTTTGCATACGTAATGGAAACAGGTAAAATTACCATGTCCGGAATAGGTAAAGAACTTTTAAATGATGAAAGAGTAAAAAAAGCCTACCTGGGAGAATAATAAAATTTGGGGGAAATAAAATGAAAAAGTTTTGCAGCAGAGCGCTGTGCCTGATTTTGATAACTTCATTGTTAGCATCTCTTACAGGCTGCACTACCTATAACAACTTTAAAAATGCTTTTTTCTCAAAGGGAACTGTAGCCACGGAGAGAACCATAAAAATAGGCATATATGAGCCTATTTCAGGTCAAAATAAAGCACAAGGGAAGGAAGAAATTATAGGTATAGAACTTGCTCATGAGCTTTGTCCTACAGTACTGGATAAAAATATCGAGCTTGTTTATGCTGATAATAAATCCAATATGTACGATGCAGAAACAGCCATTCAGGAGCTTTTAACCAATTCTCCGTCAATAGTTTTGGGAAGCTATGGTGAGACATTGACTCTGGTGGCCAGCGATTACATTAAGGCAACCAATACGCCGGCAATCACTATCTCCAGTACTAACCCGCTTATTACGACTAATAACGGATATTATTTCAGCGCTACTTATACGGAGACTAGACAGGGCGATGCTCTGGCGGAATTTGCATATACAATGCAGAACAAAGATGTGGTTGCCACAGTCAGGGCTTCAAATGATGATACGGCTACTGCTACGATTAAAAGATTTACAAATAAAATAAAAAACCTTACCGGCAACAGCAAGAGCGCAGCAGGAAACTTTACTGTTGCATCGGATACTACCGATTACAGTGAAGTTATTGAAAAACTTAGAGATTCAGGAGCAAAAGCTGTATTTCTGGCACTGTCGCCGTCAATGGCACAATCTTTTATGGAGCAGTGTGTGAAAAATAATTTTACGCATGTGCTTTTCCTCGGAACCAGAAACTGGAACGATGAGAATCTTTTAAAATTTATAAGAAGCAATGAAAAACTCAATGTTGCTTTTTGCGGAGAATCAGCACAGACTACATCTTCGGAACTTTCTGATATGTTTATGGAAGCATATCAGAAGAAATATGGAGAAAACAGTACGCCTGACGGCAAGACTGCTGTAGCATTTGACGCTTATATGATGGCGGTTAAGGCTATTGAAGATGCATATAATAATCTTCTGACTTCAGATGTGGAAGAAGCTGTTGAATCAGCTAAATCCGATGCGGAGGCCAAGGCCATAAGGGAAGGCTGGCAGGCTTCCATAGACAGCGGCGTGCCAAACGGTACACAAATAAAAGAGGCTCTGAGCAAGATAGAAGACTTCCAAGGAGCTTCCGGCGTAATAAGCTATAACGGAAAAAATGAAGCAACTAAGACAATCAGCATAAATTATATTGAAGGTACGGTTGATATGCCCTTATATGTGGTAGAATAAATAAATAAACTTTTAAATCAAAATATAAAAGCAAAATAGAAAAGACAGAAAGGAAATGTTGAAATGGAACAGAAGATTAAAGATGCAATCGCACAAATCAGACCATATTTGCAGAGAGATGGCGGAGACATTGAGTTTGTAGAGCTTACGGAAGATAATGTGGTAAGAGTAAAACTTCAGGGTCATTGTGCAGGTTGCCCGGGTGCACAGATGACTATTAAGGGAGTTGTTGAAAGACTTATTAAGGAAAGCTACCCTGAAATTAAAGGGGTAGAAGCAGTTATCTAATGGATTACGAAAAATATCTTGAACTGAATAAAGAAGAAATGATTTTCGCCCTTCAAAACATTGTTCAATCACGCAGTGAGGAGGGCGAAAAAATTATGGGCAAAAACGGTGAAATCTATCCTTTCGGGATGGGCGTTCAGGAAGCGCTGGAAAAGGTTCTTAAAATGGGCGAAGCCATGGGATTTACAGTTAAAAATGTGGATAACTACGGCGGCCATATCGATTTTGTAGGAACAGGAAAGCCGCTCACTGATGCTAAAGGAAATATTACAGGATATGAATCTCCGAAGATAATGGCTGTAATTGGACACCTGGATGTAGTTCCAGCCGGAAGCGGCTGGGATTTTGATCCTTACGGCGGTGAAATAAAAGATGGAAAAATCTATGGCCGTGGCACTACTGACGATAAAGGGCCTGTTATTTCTTGCTTATACGCCATGAAGGCGTTAAAAGATGCAGGATATAAACCTGAATGTACAATTAGACTTATAATCGGATTAGACGAGGAAACTCACTGGAAAGGCATGTCATATTATTTTAAACATGAAAAAAGACCTGATTTTGGTTTCACTCCTGACGCAGATTTTCCTGTTATAAACGGAGAGATGGGTATGCTCATATTTGACTTTGCAAAAAAATTTGCAGCTACTCAGGTAAAAGGTTTGGAACTACGCTCTCTCAAGGGAGGTACCGCTCCAAACAGCGTGGCGGACAGATGCAGAGCTGTTATGCTAAGCACGCAGGAAGGAACTTATGACAGAATTAAGTCGCAGTTAAACCAGTACAGAGAAAAGACAGGATATAAGATTAGCGCTAAGGGAGTAGGAAAGTCGCTGGAAATTATCGCATCGGGGATTTCAGCTCATGGAGCCAAACCGGAAGCAGGTCTTAATGCAATATCCATAATGATGGAATTTTTAGGAACTCTTAATTTTGTCAATGAAGACCATAATGAATTTATCCAGTTCTACAATGAATATATAGGTTTCTGTTTAGATGGTGAAAAACTCGGCGTAAATTTATACGACGAACCTTCCGGAAAGCTTGTTTTCAACGTAGGCATGGTTGACTTGGATTCAAGGGCAGGCAAACTTACCATTAATATAAGATATCCTGTTACCTGTGACGGTGAGGCAATACTTGATACACTTGCCTCAGCTATTGGTAAATACGATATGGGCTTGATCAGAACGGAACATAAACTTCCTATTTTTATGGATTTAGACAACCCGGTTGTAAAACTCCTTTTGGAAACTTATCAAAAACATACAGGAGACTATGAATCCAAACCTCTCGTAATCGGTGGAGGCACTTATGCCAGAAGCACGGGAAATATTATCGCTTACGGAGCATTGTTCCCAGGGGATGAGGATTTAATGCACCAGAAAAATGAGTGCTTGAGTATAGAACGTTTTGAACAAATGACAAAAATTTATACAGAAGCTATTTACAAACTCAGTTCCGGAGAATATAATATTTAGCATAAAATGAAATCTGTTTCAGGGCGAGGTTAAATTCCTCGCTCTAATTTTGCCTGATAGATTTCATAAAGAAATAGAATAATTATAGTACGATAAAAGAGGACAATATTTCATGAATAAACAGACACAATCGACAAAACTGGCAAAAATGGCTATGCTGGTAGCTATTTCAATTGTATTGGTCGCATTGATTCATTTCCCCATATTTCCGGCAGTAGCATTTCTGGAATATGATCCGGCGGATATTCCTATTTTGATTGGAACATTTGCTTTTGGCCCGGCAGCAGGAATTTTGCTGACGGTGGTTACTGCTGTGCTTCAAGGCGTTACTGTAAGCGCCAGCAGCGGCGCTTATGGCATTATAATGCATATAATCGCGACATGCACGCTTACCTGTGTGGCAGGTTTGATTTACAGAAGGAAAAAGACTAAGGGTCATGCGATAACAGGCCTTTTATGCGGGGCGTTAGCGATGGCAGTGGTAATGATTCTTGCCAATTTGGTGATCACTCCGCTTTTCATGGGCGTTACAGTTGAAATCGTATGGAAGCTTATGCCTTTCATTATATTATTTAATGTAGTTAAAGCAGGAATAAACAGCGTAGTTACATTCATTTTATATAAGAGAATTTCACCATTCTTACACAGATAGAGGCGGATATGGAAATAGCAAGAACTGTAAAAATAAAAAACGAGGAAGCCACTAAAAAATTTGGCATTAAGCTGGCAAAAGAACTGGTTCCGGGAGATGTGATTGCTTTAATCGGCGATTTGGGCACAGGCAAAACAGCGTTGACAGGTTACATCGCAGAGGGATTGGGAATAAAAAAGAAGGTAAACAGCCCTACTTTTAACATTGTGAAGGAATACCACGACGGAAGGATGCCATTGTTTCATTTTGACGTTTACAGAATTCACGATCCGGGAGAGATGTTCAATATAGGCGCGGAAGAATATTTTTACGGCGGCGGAGTATGCATAATTGAATGGGCAGATTTAATTGAAGATGTGCTTCCCGAAAACACTAAATATATTTTCATCGAGTACGGTAAAAAAGAAGGAGAAAGAGTTTATCAATGTACATTTTAGCCATTGAAACCACAGGCCCTTTTGGATCGGCAGCATTGCTTGATGAAAAAGGGAAAGTATATGCATGTGAGGTTTCAAAAGATACTATGAGCCACCTTAAAGATTTAATCCCTATGATTGATAAGGTGACTGCAAAAACAGGAATATCTAAAGATGAAATAAGTATTCTTGCTGCGTCTGTAGGACCGGGATCATTTACCGGAATAAGAATAGGCGTGTCTACCGCTAGAGCTTTATCTCAGGCCCTTGAAATAAAATCAATCCCTGTGCCTACCCTTGACAGTTTTATGTTTAAAAACAAAAACTTCGAGACTATGGATACAGAGAAGAAAACAAACCGGGTAATCTGCCCTATAATTAATGCGCGCAGAGGTCAGGTTTACGGTATGGTGGAAGGCTACTTAAAAGCAGGACCCTATATGCTTACCGATGTTCTGAACGTGATTATAAACCGAGTGATGAAAGACGGAAAAGACGTTTTATTTTTCGGAGACGGTATCGATGCCTACAGCAATGAAATTGAAACTGCATTAGATAACTATAACGGAAGGTTTTTCTTTGCAGAAAAAGACTTGAGGTATCAGGACGCCGTATCAGTAGGCAGATTTGCCATAGATTGTATAAACAAGGCAGGCGGATTTGAAAACTGCGCTGTGAGTTATGAGTTGCTTTTGCCTGAATACATGCGAAGAGCAGAGGCGGAGCAAAAGCTTGAGGCAGGGCAGCTTCCAATATGCAAAGGTCCAAGACAGGAGTAAAGATGTCAGAATTAATTATCAGAAAAGCATGTGAACATGATGTTCTTAAAATAGAAGAAATTGAAAAACAATGCTTTTCAGTGCCATGGAGCTTTGATTCATTGCATTATGATGTGACAGAGAACAAGCTGGCATTATATGTGGTTGCGGAAATCGACAATAACGTCTGCGGATATGCTGGTATATGGAAGGTAGTTGATGAGGGACATATTACTAATGTGGCAGTCAGCCCGCTGTTTAGACGCAGGCATATTGCCAGCGCCATGTTATCAGTGATAATTGATATTACCGCAGGAGAAGACATAAGCAGATATACGTTAGAAGTGAGGCGCAGCAATGAAGCTGCAATAAAACTTTACGAGACTTTAGGATTTGTGGCGGAAGGTGTCAGAAAGGGCTATTACGATGATAATGGCGAAGACGCCATTATCATGTGGAAGAATCTTTAGATAAATATAAAGGTAGAAAAAAGAAGATGAAAGACGGAAAATTCTTGACAATGGGTATTGAGACAAGCTGCGACGAAACTGCTGTTGCCATCTTATCTGACGGAAGAACAGTTCTCAGCAACGTGATTTCATCCCAGATTGACATATTTAAAAATTACGGCGGAGTAGTTCCGGAGATTGCCTCAAGACATCATCTTGAAAACATTAACGGCGTATTAAATCAGGCTCTAAAAGAAGCAGATGTTACCCTTAACCACATAGACCTAATCGGAGTAACCAATGGACCGGGACTTGTAGGAGCGCTTCTCATGGGAGTTTCTACTGCAAAGGCACTTGCATTTGCCAAGGATATTCCTTTAGTGGGAGTTCATCACCTTATGAGCCATATAAGCGCCAACTACATAGAATATCCGCAGCTTGAACCTCCGTTTATGGCTCTGATAACCAGTGGAGGACACACCGAAATAGTTAAGGTTGTTGATTATAATCAATGTGTGATTTTAGGGGAGACGAGAGACGATGCTGTAGGGGAAGCTTACGATAAGGTGGCAAGAGTTCTTGGACTGGGTTATCCCGGCGGCCCGAAAATTGATAAGATTGCTAAGGAAGGAAATCCTGATGCGATTCACTTTAAAAGAGTGTATCTGGAAAAGGATAGCCTTGACTTTAGCTTCAGCGGACTTAAGACTTCGGTGCTTAACTATATTAATAATGAAAAGCAGGCAGGCAGAGAAATTAAACGCGCCGATGTGGCAGCAAGCTTTCAGGAAGCGGTAATGGATGTTGTGGCAGAAAAAGCCATGAAGGCGGTAAGCATAAGCGGTATAAATAAACTGGTGCTTGCAGGTGGTGTTGCTGCCAATTCAAGGCTTAGAGAACAGCTGAGCGAGCTTTGCGCAGGTTCAGGGGTACAGCTTTACAGACCTAAACCATCGTTGTGCACAGACAATGGCGCTATGGTCGCATGTGCCGCCTATTATAAATATAAAAATGGAGAAAAAGGCGATTATGAAAGCGATTACCGGATGGATGCCAATCCGTCAATGTCCCTTTAATATTTAATATATAATTAGTTTGTAATCGCAAAAAAATCGCAGATTGAATATTGAATTATGATTATTTTGTCGGCAAATAATTTAGCAAAAATATACGGAACTGACGTTATTATAGAGAAAGCCAGCTTTCATGTAAATGCCGGAGACAGAGTCGGTATTGTGGGAAGAAACGGCGCAGGCAAAACAACCCTTTTGAATATGCTCACAGGAGAGTTGAGCCCCGATGAAGGGGAGTTTTTTGTGTCCGGAAATACTAAAGTGGGATATTTGAAGCAGAGAGAAAATTTTTTTGCAGATTATACGGTGATTGAGGCCATTGAGAATATTTTCAAAGATATTCATACTCTGGAAGAAGAAATTAACAAAACTTCCGATATGGTGGCATCAAGTCCGGGGGATGAAAAACTTATAAATAAGCTGGATAGTTTGCAGCAGGAGTATCAAAATCGAGGAGGCTACACATACAAATCGGAAATTACGGGAATACTAAGCTCCATGGCTTTTGGCGAGGATTTTTATAATAAAAAAGTATTTTCGCTTTCCGGAGGCGAGAAAACAAGACTGGCGCTTGCAGCTTTGCTCCTTGAAAAACCTGATATATTACTTTTGGATGAGCCTACCAACCATCTCGATATAGGCACTCTTAAGTGGCTTGAACAATATCTTGCTTCATACAAGGGGACTATTATGATCGTTTCTCACGACAGATACTTTCTCGACCAGACAGTTAACCGCATATTTGAAGTGGCTAACCACAAAGTATATTGCTATGACGGCAATTACACCGACTTTGCAGCTAAAAAAAGTCAGAGGCGGGAGGCGGAACTTAGAGCATATAATAATCAGCAGCGAGAGATTGCCCGTCAAGAGGAGATTATCTGCAAGATGAAACAGCACGGTACAGAACACCTTGCTAAACGAGCCCAATCGAGAGAAAAAAGACTGGAACACGTGCAAAGACTTGAAAGACCGGAAAATGAAATGGGAAAAATGAAAATTCATTTTAAACAGAACTTTCAGTCTGGAAATGATGTAATTATGGCAAATGATCTGGCAAAAGAATTCGGCTGGGGAAGTCATAAAAAAGAACTTTTTAAAAACGTGGAACTTGATATAAAACGTGGAGAGCAAATTTGTATTGTGGGCCCTAACGGCGTAGGGAAAACTACGCTGCTGCGCATATTGTTAGGCGAACTTCAGCCCACTGAAGGCAGGTTAAAGATCGGGTACAACGTAGCCTTTGGATACTATGATCAGGGACAATTATTACTAAATGAGAACAATACTGTATTAGAGGAACTTAAGGAATCATACAGATTATATACGGACACGGAGATGCGCAGCATTTTAGGCAGATTTCTTTTTCACGGCGACGATGTATTCCTGCCTGTTCACAGTCTGTCGGGAGGCGAAAAGGCAAGACTATCACTGTTGAAACTTATGCTTTCAGGAGCAAATACCTTAGTTTTAGACGAACCGACCAACCATCTGGATATTGACTCTAAAGAAGTGTTCGAGGAAGCTCTTCTGGAGTTCCCCGGAACTGTCATAGTTGTGTCCCATGACCGTTACTTCTTACAGAGGATTCCGACCAGAATTATCGAACTGACCGGAGAAGGTGTCAATGAATATCTTGGCAAGTACGATTATTATTTGGAAAAGAAGGAACAGTTACAGTCAGGTAAAAAATATTTATCTGAACAACTTGCAGCCGGTAATGATAAGACGGGCGGTGGGAATAATCCTCCATCGGCATCGGACAATATTTCGGCAGCCGAGCAGCGTGCAATGAATAAACAGAGAGAAGCGGAAACTCGCAGGCGTGAACGTTTGCTGAATAAACTGGAAGAGGATATTGAGTCTCTTGAAGATGAAATCGCTCGTATTGAAGCACAGCTTTGCAGTGAAGAAAATATGAACAATTATGAACTTTTGGCTGAATTAAGTGGGCAGCACGAGGAAATTGCAAAAAGGCTGGAAGAAGCTTATGAACAATGGGGAAAGCTTAACGACTGATAATTTCACAGAATCTACAAGAACTTGTTAAACTTTTCTCTTGCAATGAGAAAAAAAAGTAATTATAATAACCATAGTTTACATAAAGTGAACTGCGTGATATTATATATTGGTAGATAAAAAAGAACATGAAATCGATTGGAGGATACTTTTATGATTTATGATAAAATTAAAGATATCATTATAGAACAGCTTCAGGTTGAAGAATCCGATGTAAACATGGACACTAATTTAATGAAAGACCTTTCCGCTGATTCTCTTGACGCAGTAGAAATAATTATGGCGATCGAAGATGAATATGGAATTGAAATTCCAGATGAAGACGCTGAAAAGATTCAGACTGTTGGAGACTTAGTAAGATACGTTGAGGAAAATAAATAATTATGAATGAAGGTAATACTAAAGAAAAACAGATTTCCAAAGCTGTAATCAGAAGATTACCTAGATACAGAAGATACCTTGGCGAATTACAGAAAAGAGGAGTTGAAAAGATTTCTTCTAAGGATTTAAGCCAGCTTATTGGCTATACCGCCTCTCAAATACGTCAGGATCTTAATAACTTCGGTGGGTTTGGACAGCAAGGATATGGATATAGCGTAAGCTATCTATATAACGAGATCGGTTCTATTCTTGGATTAGATAAAGAATATAAGATTGTAATTGTTGGTTACGGCAGACTGGGTCAGACGATTGCCAATTTCGTGGCAAATAATGAGAATAACTTTCACATTGCGGGAATATTTGATGTTAAAAAAATAATTCAGGATGTTGAATTTATGGACGCTCAGGTTATGACATGTGCCAGCTTATCAAGTTTTGTAAGGCATGAGGATGTGGATATTGCGGTAATTACCGTTCCTGCCGAAAAGGCTCAGATTGTAGCCGATACAGTTGCAGATGCGGGAATTAAGGGAATATGGAATTTTACGGCTGTTGACTTGGATTTGCCGGAAGACGTAGTCGTGGAGAATGTTCACGTAAGCGATAGCCTGCATGCGTTAGCATATTATATGAAAGATATGTAAAAAAGATGTATAAAACAGTAAAGAGAGTAAGAAATTAAGATATTATAATAACCAATTTAAATCTAAAAAAATAACCGGCTTTAGACCGGTTATTTTTTTAAGTAAATAAGTAAATTTTTATTTGCTTAGCCTTGCTTTAAACTTGCTTAACCCTCGACTGGAGCGTCTACTGGGCAAGCATCAGCACATGAACCACAGTCGATGCAAGCATCAGCGTCGATTACATAGATGCCTTCGCCTTCAGCTATAGCTTCAACTGGACATTCTGCTGCACATGCTCCGCAAGCGATACAAGCATCTGTAATTTTATAAGCCATTTTTTTTGTCCTCCTATAAAAAAGATATATCTTTCGTTACACAATTATAGCAGAATGAGTTATAATAGTAAAGTGAAAAATATGTGAAAGGAACATTGTTTATGGACGTATACACGCTGGTAGGAAAGAGCGGCACAGGCAAGAGTTTTCATGCTATGAATCTGTGTAAAAAATATAATATTGAATCTATCATTGACGACGGGTTGTTTATTTACAAAAATACAGTTGTCGAAGGAGTTTCGGCTAAAAGAGCTGAAACCAAGATAGGGGCTGTTAAGACGGCATTGTTCCTCAATGATGAAGTAAGAAATAAAGTAGTGGAAGCTATCGCAGAGAAAAAACCCAAGAGTATTCTGGTGCTGGGGACAAGCGACGAAATGACAGACAGAATTATAGAGCGTTTGGAGCTGCCCATATTACCAGCCGGTTCGCTGCGAAGAATACGAATTGAGGATATAACCACTGCTGAAGAAAGACAAATGGCCAGAGAGCAAAGGGACCATCTGGGTAAACACGTAATACCCGCGCCGGCGCTGCAACTTAAGAGAAGCTTTGCCGGATACTTTATGGATCCGCTTCGCTTTTTCAGAGGAAAGGATCAGGGAGCAGCCTCAGAGCGTACTGTAGTTAGACCGACTTATAGCTATATGGGAGAATATTTTCTTGACGAAAAGGTAATAGACGATATTGTAACCTGCACGGCTTCTCAAATCCCTGCCATAAGCAGAGTTATATACATAGTTCAGGACACGTCGCCGGAAGCTTACCAGCTCAATGTCTCAATAAAAGTGAAGCATGGCTATCCAATTTGGGAGTCAGCCCAAATATTTCAAAGCAGACTTAACCAAGTTATTGAAGAAATGACCGCATTTAACGTTGCAAAAGTAGATATAGAAGTAAGAGGTATAAGTTAATGGGAAAGTACATATATGAAGGAATAAAGGACTTTAATCTCGACCATATATTTGATTGCGGACAGTGTTTTCGCTGGACTAAACAAGAAGACGGCAGTTATACGGGTATAGCATGCGGAAAGATTGTAAATATTCAGGTGGGAACCAGCGACGACGGAATGTTTCTGGAAATGGACAATTGCTGTGAGGATGATTTTAACAGTATATGGCATGATTATTTAGACCTTGGGCGAGATTACAGCGCCATAAAGAAAGTTTTATCGGCGGAAGACCCAATTATGGAAAAAGCAATTTCTGGTGGAAGCGGCATCAGAATATTAAAGCAAGAACTTTGGGAAACTATGGTTTCATTTATCATATCGCAAAATAACAATATACCAAGAATTAAAGGCTGTATAGAGAATCTTTGCAAAAATTTTGGAGAAAGCGCCGGAGTATATAATGGAAAGGAATATTTTAATATTCCTTCGCCGGAAGTCATAGCTTCACTGACTGTATCGGACATGGCGCCGTGCAGACTGGGCTACAGAGCTTCATACCTTGTAGATACAGCCAGGCAGGTGCTGGAAAAGGGAGGCATGGAGGAAATCGCAGCAGACCTTGCATCTGCTAAGACGCCCGAGGAAGCATGTGAATACTTGAGACAATTTCAGGGGGTCGGTCCTAAAGTAGCAAGCTGCATAGCATTATTTGGTCTTGCACGACTTGATGCTTTCCCTATAGACGTATGGGTTCGCAGAGTCATGAACCGCCTGTATGCGATCGAGGAAAAAGATATAAAGGGAATGACAGAATACGCCCGCGCACATTTTGGCGAGAACGGCGGTATTGCGCAGCAATATCTTTTCTATTATATACGAGGTCTTGACGAGTAGAGATAGTTGCTCTGAAACGTAAAGTCTTCACAGAATTTTCACATAAAAGAAAATAAAATACTGTATTTAAACTATTGACATTCTCAAAGAGATTGATATAATAATATTAGCACTCGAGGGAAAAGAGTGCTAAGAAACGCGGAAAACGTTGAGCATATATGCTCGCTAAAAAACATAAATTATGAGACGGAGGTAATGACGAATGATTGGAATTAAACCATTAGGCGACAGAGTTTTGATTAAAAAAGTTGAAGCCGAGGAAAAAACACAAGGCGGACTTATCCTTACAAGTGCAGCTAAAGAGCAGCCGCAGGTTGCAGAAGTAGTTGCGGTAGGACCGGGAACTAAAGATGAAGTTATGGAACTTAAAGTAGGAGACAGAGTAGTTTTCGGGAAATATGCAGGTACTGATGTAAAATATCAGGGAGAAGAGTACACAATTATGCACCAGAGCGATATTCTGGCAGTAATCGAGTAACAATAGGGGGTAGATTAAAATGGCAAAAGAAATTTTTTACGGAGAAGATGCTAGACGTAAATTACAGACAGGCGTTGATAAATTAGCAGATACAGTTAAAATCACATTAGGTCCAAAGGGCCGCAATGTTTTGATCAATAAGAGTTTTGGCTCACCGCTTATTACCAATGACGGTGTAACCATTGCAAGAGAAATCGAACTGGAAGATGCAACCGAAAATATGGGCGCACAAGTTGTTAAAGAAGTTGCCTCCAAGACTAATGACGTAGCCGGAGACGGAACTACCACCGCCACACTTCTTGCTCAGATTATCGTAAAAGAAGGTTTTAAAAATGTGGCGGCAGGCGCAAACCCTATGGAACTTAAAAAGGGTATTCAAGGCGCAGTTGATGTAGCTGTAGAAGAAATAGCTAAACTGGCTAAGAGCGTTGAAACTAGAGAATCCATAGCACAGGTTGCAGCGGTTTCCGCAGGAGATCCTCAGATTGGTGAGCTCATTGCTGAGGCAATGGAAAAGGTAGGAAAAGACGGCGTTATCACTGTTGAAGAATCCAAGAGCCTGGGAACTACATTAGAAGTAGTTGAAGGTATGCAGTTTGACAGAGGATACTTGTCAGCATACATGGTTTCCGATACTGAAAAGATGGAAGCCACCATGGAAAATCCTCTTATCTTAATCACCGACAAGAAGATTACAAATATTCAGGAACTTGTACCTATTCTCGAACAAGTTATGCAGCAGGGCCGTAAGCTTCTGGTAATCGCCGAAGACGTTGAAGGTGAAGCTCTTGCCACACTGGTAGTTAACAAGCTTAGAGGCGTAATCGACGTGGTTGCAGTAAAAGCTCCGGGATATGGCGAAAGAAGGAAAGCGATGCTTGAAGACATAGCAATCCTTACAGGCGGTACTGTAATTGCGTCAGACCTCGGATACGAACTTAAGGAAGTTACTATCGACATGCTGGGTACGGCTTCCACTGTTAAAGTTGACAAGGACAATACAGTTATTGTTGCAGGCGGCGGCAGCAAGGAAGATGTTCAGGCAAGAGTTAACAGCCTGAAACTTCAGATTGAAGACACTACTTCCGAGTTTGACAGAGAAAAACTACAGGAAAGACTTGCCAAACTCAGCGGCGGCGTAGCAGTAATCAAGGTAGGCGCAGCTACAGAGACTGAATTAAAGGAAAGAAAGCTTAGAATCGAAGACGCCCTCAACGCAACAAAGGCTGCTGTTGAAGAAGGTATCGTTTCCGGCGGCGGCGTAGCGCTGGTTAATACAATTCCGGCAGTGTCGGTTTATGTTGATAACCTTGAAGGCGACGTAAAGACAGGTGCGGCAATCATCAAAAGAGCATTGGAAGAACCTGTTCGCCAGATTGCGGAGAACGCAGGTCTTGAGGGCAGCGTAGTAGTGGCTGAAGTTAAGAAGAGCACAGCAGGCGTAGGACTTAACGCAGCAACTGAAGAATATGTAGACATGATTGGAGCAGGAATAGTTGACCCTGCTAAGGTTACACGTTCAGCGCTCCAAAATGCGGCGTCTGCATCAGCAATGCTTCTTACAACTGAAGCAGGTATAGTTGATATTAAAGAACCTGCGCCTCCTGTTGCAATGGGCGGCGGCGCACCAGGAATGGGCGGAATGGGCGGAATGATGTAATCTGCTCCGCAGTAAACTACAACTAGTTCTGAATCTTAAAACCACGTTTATGGGAGTTGCAATATGTAACTCCCATTTTTATTGAATTGGAGGTTACAGAAATGGATGCAAAAGTAATAGTAAGTTTTTTTGTTAGACATAACAGCCGTATTCAGATAGTTTTGATTTGCCTTATTATAATAATGTCAGTTGTAATGGGACTGGGAATTTTTGATTTGCAGGGTATCATGCTGCCGCTGCTGGTACTTATTGCATTTGAGGTGGTTTTAAATAATATCGTAATCGACAATCAGATAATTGACGCTGAAAATAATTTCTATTTTTATCCGGATGATTCTTTAATGAAGATGCTCAAGCTCGCTAAACATGACGTATACATCATTGCGGTCACCTGTATTAATATGAACGATTTTTCTTCAGTAATCAGTGAATTGACGGAGAGAGGGGTACAAGTTAATTTTCTTTTATGTGAAGCCGAAGCCATTGAAAGCATGTGTAAATTTTCTTACTCAAATAAGAAAAAGCTGGAAAGCGGCGTCAAGAATAACATGGACAAGCAATCAACAATAAACAGGATTTTGGCGGCGATAGAGGCGAACCAAAGGGGAAACATGGAAAAAATCAGAGTCAGGATTTTAGATTCGTTTATGGCAACCTCATTTGTCGCTGTAGATTTGGAAGAAGGTTTGGGAAAAATTCAGTGTACATATTACCAGTATCACATGGATTCCCATGAATGCCCATGCATGAAGTTCGATGAAAAAATCGAAAGCAGTAAGGAATCGGTGGGAGGAAAGGTTAAATCAGCCGGAGTATATTTAGATGCAGAAACTAGGAATTGGTATAAATATTATAAAAACATTATTTTGGACATGTGGAAAGACGGAAATGAATGGAATACATGGAAGTCTTAGCAGTTAATTTTTAATTAAAAAAATTTTTTAAAAAAATTTTTATTTCTTTGTAACCTTTTGGGTCTGTAAACGGAGTTATTAGTGAAAGGTCACAGAAGTACCTTTGCGGTGCCAGGGAGGATATCCATGAAAACAACTCGCAGGTCGAGGTTTTCATTAAAAAAACACTTGCAATTGACAAGACCTTTTGGTAAACTTATAAT
>CAZYWO010000003.1:0-30911 GCA_964651095.1 uncultured Oscillospiraceae bacterium
GTGATTTGAGAGTTAGTATTAAGTTGACAAAACCATTGGGGGGGGGGTGTATACTAGATTAGCAGATACTTAGTATTAAATATAAGACTTTTAGAAAGAGCGGAGGGGAACATTAAATGAAAAAGATTTTTGTCATTATGATGTGCATAATTATGGTGATAGCCATGATGCCTGTAATGGCGTTTGCAGAAAGTGATGAGCAGGGAACAATCCACACGGTATCTACATGGGCTGAATTCCAGGAGAAACTTGGAAATGCCAGTGATGGAGACACTATACAGCTTATAAACAGCATCACCGCAGAGGATAGTGATTTAGCGGAGACGAACGGGAATGTATATATCAGAAAAAATATAGTGCTTGATTTAAATAATTTTGAGTTAAAAATAGGTACTAACGGAACAGGATATTTATACGTATATCAAGGAATTAAAATAATAAACGGTTCTATAAAGGGAAGATTTTATTCATACAATAATGACGTTATTATGGAAAAATGTAATATTGAATCGAACTATGACTATAATTCTGCCGTTACAGTAAATAATGCTTCTTTTACAGCTACCGATTGCACATTCAAAAGCACAGGTACTGGAAGCGGATGTTATGCAGTTGTTTTTACGAATGGAACCAATGAAACTCTGTCTTTAAAAAATTGCAAATTGGAAGCAAACAATGAAGGAGCGCTTAATTATTGCGGTTCTTCAAGCAATGCTAATATTGAAAATTGTGAAATTAAATCAGCAACCACATCTTCATCGTCTGGAGCCATTCGTATTTATTCTTCCAACGGACAAAACAATCTTACTGTGACAAATACGACTATTTCCAACTCAGGAGAAGGCAGAGCAGTATATGTGCAACTGGATAATGGGGCAGAAATCAATTTTGGAGATGGCAATATTGTTACAGGTAAAGTGACACTTAAAGGCGGAACAAATAATTCCTACAAATTTAATGTAACAGGCGGACAATTTAAAAACGGAACAGATAGTTCTTTTGACTATGATAACATTTATTTATTAAATATTACAGGCGGCCTATTTGCAGCAGATGTTGAGACATTAATTGCTTCAGGCTATACTTGTGTAAAAACTGATAATAACTCTGAATATCCATATGAAGTAATAGTAGAAGGTGATTCTACTCAGCCTTTTTACACACAGAATGGGGAAACGAAGACGTATTATGATACTTTTGCAGAAGCAGTAGCAGATGTTAAAGGAACCACAGATACCATTTATCTTAAGAGTAATGTGGAAATTACCGATGATAATATAGCCGATTTAAATGGACTGACTCTGAAAGGCAGAGCAGGAATTAATATTACATATAGCGGTACAGTGTCTGATTTTATTGAACAGGTACAAAATATTACAATCAGCGATTCGACTATTAATTTTAGCGATGTAACTTTAAGCGGCATGGTTTCCGAATCGGGAAAACTGACAGGCGGTAAAGGTTTAACAGCTTCAAATTATCAAACCTGCGCTTCGCTGCTATCTGAAAACAGTCTGATTGATGCAAGTTCCTATGAAATTAATTCAGCAGATAATTATAGCGCTAAAATTGGAGTTTTAGGATATGCTTGGCTTGGCTCGGCAATTAGCGAAGCGGTGTCTAATGATGCAGATACGCCGGTAAATGATGAGATAGTATTGCTAAAATCTGTATCTTACTATGCAACACCGGTGCTTTCAATTGAGGAACAAAACGAGAATGCAGCCTTTACGATTGATTTTAATGGATATAGCATGGAAACAGAGCATTTCAACGCATGTGTTATCATCAATTGCAGTAATGTAGATATTACGTTTAAAAACGGAAGCATAACGGCTAATGATAATATTGCAATTGCTACTAACGGTCAAAGAGAAGGTATAAACCTAAAGTTAGAAAATATGAATGTAAAGTCGGGAACAGCGGCAGCTCTTTATATGGCCGGTGATGGCAAGACTGAGATTGTAGGCGGCACTTACGAGGGTGTTACCGGAATTGAAATACGTGCAGGTGAGCTTAATATTTCGGATAATCCGGAGATCACAGGAGGAAACGGAGAATTAACGGTAGTAAAAAATGATGGAGGCAGCACTACTTCCAATGCCGCACTTGCAGTAGTACAACATACCACGAAAAAGACAATTAAAGTTGTAATAGAAAGCGGAACATTCAATGGAAGCGCAGCGGTTAACGAAGCAGACCCTCAGGAGAATAATCCAACTAATGTGACTATAGAAATTAAAGATGGCAGCTTCATAGGTTCTGTGAATTCAGTTGATTGTACAGAATTTATTTCCGGTGGCAAATATAGTGAAAAACCACAACTCGACTATATAGCAAATGACAACGTTGCAATCGCGTATACATCTTCTGATGAAACAAATTATTATGTAGGAACAGAAGAACAGATAAATGAAAAAGCCGAAGAAGCCAAGAGCGGCGATGCCATTGAAGTAATCAAAGGAGATATCGCTCTTCAAGTAGCGGCTTCGGGCGTAAAGGTTTCCAACACAGGAAGAGGCATCGTAACTGTAAATGATGTAAATGTAGAAGAAGGTAATACCGTTACAACAGCAGGAAGTTATACTCCAATTCATTCCACAATCCAAAAACCGATAATTGAAGCAGGCGAGGGCGCTGAGGTAAATTTAAATTCAGGAGGAAATACTGCAACAATTATCATTTCCGATGGATATAAACTTGTAGATGTAACGGTAAACGGAGTTTCAAAAGGCACGGTTACAACGCTTACAGGACTGAAGACAGGCGATAAAGTAGTTGTAACAACAGAAAAACTTCTTACAGAAACAGAGCTTCTTAAATTATCAATCGATAACATTAAGTTGGCTGCTCGTTCAAAACTGGTTACATTGAAGAATGGTAAAAAGGCTGTAAAGATTACATGGAAGACGGTGGAAGGTGAAGAAGTGGAATTTGACGGCGTGGAAATATACAGGTCAGTAAAGAGATATTCCGGTTACGGTAAGAAACCGATCTACACTTCAAAATCAGGAAGATATTTCAACACAGCAATCAAGACGGGAACAAAGTACTACTATAAAGTTCGCGGCTATGTTATGATCGATGGTCAAAAATACTACACAAGCTACTCTCTGAAAGCATGGAGAACTGTAAAATAACCATATGTAAAACAGCCGCCGGCATATAATTGATCGGCGGCCGTTTTGGTTATAGCCCCAGAGCGAACCATCCGTTTTACGGGTGGAAGCGATTTTTGTATTTAATCTTGTTTTGATTTTTCCTTTGTAAGTTTATCCAGATAAATCACCCATTTAATAGACACACGTTTGTCCGGCTGAGGCAAGATATAGTAAAGAATTTTTTTGCTGTAAATATCAAAGTGATCGCCTACAGAGGCGGGAAAGCCTTTTACAATTGATGTGGATTCTGTAAATTCAAGGGGTTTGCCGTAGCAGTTGCCTAAAAAATGTATTTTTTCTCTATCCATGGTAATGAAACCGCTGCCTGCCGTTTTATCCATGTTACCCTTATCGTTTACAGCGCCTAAAAGACATTCCGTTTCCAGCGGCATATCTAAATCGATCATTTCTTCCTGCCAGAAATACCAGTCGTTTATACACTGAAAAGGGCCGCCGTGAAGTCGGTACTTTTGGTCAAGTTCAACCTTAAGACCGCAGCTGGTGCATGTTATAAAAAAATCGTCGGATACGGTTTGAAATTCACACAGACACTCAGGACATTTGTAGAGAATTCTGTCCAAACCTAAGGCAGGAGATTTGCATTTGTAGGTAATGTCGGTAAATAATAAGTCTTCATCGTGGAGGATAGCCGAATCCAAAATCTCATTAATTTCTTCAACAGACATATTTTTAATTCTCAAAGCTTCTAAAAGTTTATCACCTCTGACATTAATACGGCCGGGTCGGAAACCTGATTTTCCCCATTTTGGAAAAGTTTTATATGCGCCGTCTTCAGAAATTGTATAAACATCAATGTCCAGCTTTTTAATTAACTCGGCAGTTCCGTCTGCAACCTGAAGCGAATGACCGAAGCAGCTCAATCGTCCTTCAGGAAAGATAACTATAATATTGCCTGATTCTTTGGCACGCATGACACTCAATATCGTCTTTATATCAGGACAAAACATTTTCTTTGTAATTACGTTTGCTATTTGAAGAATCCAGCGTACTTTAGGGTTGGCCATGAAATGTTGGCTTACAATAAAAGTAGGGCGGTGAGGCAGAAGGGCGGATGCCACTAATAAAAAATCGATGTTTGATACATGTGGGCAAAGGACGATGGAGGGCTCTTTAATATTTTGCAGGGCTTTTAGCTCATATGTGACATGAAGTTTAAATGTTAAAAATATTCGTGCGAGAAATATGACCGGATAGTAAATGAACGGATTGGGCTTTTTAATTATTTTTTTCTTCGTATCACTTTTCTTAGAATTATCGCCGTTATTATTCATCGTAAAAATTCGCTTCCTCTCTGCTTTTTTTAAATCTATTATATCCTATAAAAAGTATAACAACTCATCAGGGTAAAGGCAAGATTAAAACTTAGTTGACGCAACGTTAAAAAAAATATAAATTTATAGTGAGGGTTTTTGAAACTTCATACGACCAATTATTGAAAAGAGAGAAAAAAATCAAATTGTGCGTGCAATTGAGGAGGACCTATGGATAACGGTGCAAGTAGCTACCGCCGTTTTCTGGATGGCGACAGGGGTGCATTGGAAGAAATCATCGATACCTATCGTAATGGGCTGATTTTCTTCATCTATCGATATACAAAAAATCTTGAGGCGGCAGAAGACTTGGCCGAGGATGTTTTTGTCGAGCTTATAATTCACCCGAAGCGATATAATTTTAAAGCATCATTCAAAACTTATATTTTTTCCATCGGGCACAATAAGGCAGTGGATTATGTAAGAAAGCACAGCAGGTTCGCTGTTTGCGGCGAAGAGGAATTGAATCAGACGGCAGATTTAGATACTCTCGAAGAAAGTGTAATAAAAGATGAGGAAAAGCGGCAGCTCAATCAGGCGATGAGTAAAATAAATGAAGATTACAGAACGGCGCTTCATCTGATATATTTTGAGGAGCTTTCTTATGAAGAAACCGCCCGTGTTATGAGAAAAAACCGTAAACAGGTGGAAAATCTTGTATACAGGGGAAAGAATGATTTAAGAACACTTTTGCAAGAGGAGGGGTTTTAATTGAAGGATAGGGAAGCATTTATACGGAGCGTATGGGGAAAAAGCCAGATAGCACTCGCAGAAGAAAAACGTAAAAAAGCCCGCCGCAAAAAGGTAACGGGATTTGCCGCAGCAGCAGCCTGCATAATGCTGGTTGTCGGAACAGCAAATTTAGATAAATTGCAAGATATGTATAATAATTCGTTAGCCAGAGAGTTCGATGACATGGCAAGTAATTATACTGATGATGGGGTTGATAGCCATGTTGAGAGCTACGCGGAGCAGAATAATTTGAATAATAAGAATTCGGGTGAAAACTGTACAGATATAGACTCTGTTTTATCTTCAGATATGTCATTGGAATACGATATGCCGACTGCCTTTAGGGAGCTTGATATAACCCATATTCGCAGAATCAGTCTTGAGAATATGTCCGAATCGGAAAGGTTAACGATTAACGAAGAGGATAAAATCACGGAGTACATGGAGTGGTTTTACACTCTCGAAGATGAACAAATATTAAACGAAGAAGAATTTGAAAATTTAAACGATAAACCGGAAGAATACTGTAAGTTTACCATTGACAAAAGTCTTGGTGAGGATACGGAAGAAGAAACCTTAATTTATTATTATATCGTAGGTGAGTTTAAACTTCCGTAACCTTTACCGAAGACAGAATACAGTATGATAGGATAAAAGTGTAATGCAAAACATCTCAAGGTGAAGAAAGAGGGTATTCATATGAAAGAAAAACATGGCAAGGTATTTACGATAATTTTGTGTATGATTATGGTATTTGCTTTAGCGTCGTGCAAAGGAAAAACTGATGGGGACTACGGAGGAGATACTTTGGGCGGCGAAAATAAGAAAGCTGTAAGTTTAATCGACGAGGCATGGGCATATGAGGGAACAGAAGGTGATGAGGCAGACTCTGAAGTTGTTCTTGAAAAGCTGGATTATGTAAGCGATAAGGTTATGGATATTTCCATGGAAATCTTTAGAGAAAGCGTGGATAAAGACAAGAATAGCATGATATCTCCTATATCGATCCTTATGGCTTTAACTATGGTTGAAATGGGCGCTGAAAATGACAGCCTAAAACAGATGGAAGAAACTTTCGGATGCAGCTCAGAAGACTTAAGCTGCTGGCTGAAAGCTTGGAGAAGCAGTCTTAAAACCGGTGAAAAAACTAAAATGAACATAGCAAATTCCTTTTGGTTTAGAGACATGGCAGGCTTAAATGTGAACGAAGAATATCTGAAAAAAATTGCTTTTTATTTAGATGCAGATGCGTATAAAACTGTTTTTGATTCGGAAACTGTGAAAGAGGTAAATCAGTGGTGTAATGAAAATACCTATGGAATGATCGAAAAGATTATAGAACAATTCAGAGAAGATGATCTGGCTCTTATTATGAACGCCACTGCTTTTGAAGGTGTTTGGGAAAAGGAATATGAGGATTACCAGATTCATGAAGCCGAAGACTTTTATTGTGAGGACGGAACGAAACAGAAAGCTGATATGCTTTATTCCACAGAGAATAAATATATTGAAGATGAAAAAGCAACGGGATTTATAAAACCGTATATGGATGGGTACAGTTTTGTGGCAATTCTTCCTAAAGAAGGGGTGAGTATATCTGAATATGTAGAAGGACTTTCAAAAGACGCTTTTAAAGAACTGATGCTTTCGTCAAGAAAAGAGGAGGTTCATGCGGTAATTCCTGAGTTCAAGTCCGAATATCAGATAGACAATTTAATTCAGATACTGCAAAAAATGGGGATTAAAAATATTTTCAGCCCGAATCAGGCGGAACTTTTCGGGATGTTTGATAATAAAGATGATGATGGAAATGTAGAAACTTCCGAAAATTTCTATATTGGATATATAAAACATAAAACTTTTATTGAAGTTAACAGAAAGGGTACAAAGGCCGCCGCAGTGACAGCTATAGGAATCAGCGCAACTTCTGCTATGATAGACAAAAAAATTTATGAGGTCCGTCTTGACAGACCGTTCGTATATGCAATTATTGACGACGCCACTGAAACGCCTATATTCATAGGAACGACTATGACGGCAGAGGCTGTATAAGAAATAGAAGGGGTAAGAAGTGATGAAAAAGAATTTGAGGAAAATTTTGAGTATGATGTTGACAATGGGGATGATTGTTTCACTTGCAGCCTGCGGGAGTCAGCCGGCTGATTTGAAATTAGCGGGAGGCGATAAGATAAGCGGTACTGTTGAACTGACTGCTGACGTAAGTCAGGCTGAAGAGTTTTTGGATGGTCCCTATTGTCCGGTGGGCGAATATGACAGTATGAAAAAGTTGGCTGTAGAGTTATTAAAGAAAACTGCTGAAATAAGCGACGAAGAAAATCTGCTGCTTTCTCCGGTATCTGTAATGATGGCGCTGGCCATGACCGCTCAAGGTGCAGAGGGCGAAACTCTTGCGCAGATGGAGCAAACTTTTGGAAAGGATACAGCATTTTTCTCTGCCTTAATAAAGGGTTATTGTGATGATATTTCAAATGACAATACAGCCGCTAAAATCAGCGTAGCTAACTCACTGTGGCTTAGAGATGATTCTCAAAGGCTTACAGTTATGGAAGATTTTCTCGCCAAGAATAAAATCCTTGGAGCGCAGATTTTCAAATCTCCTTTTGACAAAACTACGGTAACAGATGTAAATAAGTGGTGTTCGGAACATACTGGCGGCATGATTGATTCCATTATAGATAAAATCCAGCAGAATGAAGTGATATATTTGATAAATGCGCTTGCTTATGAGAATCAATGGCAGATACAGTATGACAACAACGATGTGAGAGGCGGAGATTTTACGGCAGCGGACGGAAGCAAGACTCAGGTAGATTTTATGTTTTCTTCAGAATCTACTTATCTCAAGGATGATAATGCGACCGGATTTATAAAACCGTATAAAGACGGATTCAATTTTGTTGCCATAATGCCTAACGAGGGTGTAACGATTGATGAATATCTTACCGGAATGGATGAGAACACTTTAGACAACCTAATAGCGGGAGGCAAAGAGTATTCAACCGTTAAGGCAGGACTTCCAAAGTTTAAAAGCGAGATTAACATCAATTTGGCAGAAATCCTTAAAGCCATGGGAATGACCGACATGTTTGATTATAATAAAGCAAATTTCTCCAATATGGCAGTTTCAAGTGAGGGAAACATTTATATATCCAAGGTATCTCACAAAACTTTTATTCAAGTGGACACGGAAGGGACTAAGGCGGCTGCGGTAACTCAGGTGGTTGCCTGTGATGAGGCTGCTATGGAGCAGGAGCAGGTTACGCTAAACAGGCCGTTCATTTATATGATTGTCGACGACAGTGAACTTCAAGGATTGCCTTTGTTTATGGGAACTATGGAGAGAATAATATAAAATCGCCAAATATATAATTGCTGTTAATAATTTAGATTTTAAATAAAATTATTATTGATAAAATTTATTAAATATAGGAAATATAACTATATCAAGACTATTTTTTGTACAAATATGACCTATTATTGAAAAAAGCTATAGACAGAAAATAAGCAAAATATAAAAACAATTTAACATTTTGAAGGTTGCGGATTATACTTTAACTATAAAAGTTAGAATTTAAATCACTTCCTACACGATATTAAATTTTTGGCTTGAAAAAATTCCATTCCATATTATTTATGAGACCATTCGAAGCAGAAACGAATGGTCTTTTATTTTGATTTTTTTCCTTACATGTGTTTATATTTGAATTGGAAACGCTCGCCAGTCTTTACAAAATTTTTGTTCAGTGCTAAAATGTTTTCTGGACATCGACAGAGTGCTGATGCCGCAAAACATTCAAACCGCTAAAACGAAAAATTAAGGAGATAAATTTAAAATGAATCAACATTCAAATGTTAAAAAGGTTATCGGAGTAGTTTCAGGTAAAGGAGGAGTAGGCAAATCCTCTGTAACCTCCATGCTGGCAGTAGCTACTCAACGATTAGGTTACAGCGTTGCAATTCTAGACGCTGATATTACAGGACCTTCTATTCCGCAGGCCTTTGGAATCAAAGAAAAGGCTTCCGGAGATGAACATACGATTTTCCCGGTGGAATCTAAAACGGGGATTAAAGTCATATCTGTAAACGCACTGCTGGAAGATACAACTGATCCTGTTGTCTGGAGAGGGCCTGTGTTAAGCGGAGTAATAGAACAGTTTTGGAACGATGTAGTTTGGGAAGACATTGATGTAATGTATGTAGATATGCCTCCGGGAACAGGAGACGTAGCGCTGACCGTATTCCAATCCATTCCTTTAGACGGAATTGTTATTGTGACCTCGCCTCAGGAACTAGTTTCGATGATTGTTGAAAAAGCAGTAAAGATGGCTCAGATGATGAACGTGCCTGTAATAGGTATTGTTGAGAACATGTCTTATTTTCTATGTCCCGACTGTGGTAAAAAACATAGAATCTTTGGAGACAGTCATGTAGATAAGGTTGCAGATAACTATGGAATTACAGAGATCGCTCAGATTCCTATGAACATTAAGATTTCAGCGGCATGCGACAGAGGAATGATAGAACTGTTTGAAGGAGACTGGCTGGATAAAATGGTTGAGACATGTCTTAAAGCTGATAATCCGGACAAACATGACGGTATGCCCGTTCCGGAGGGCTGCTCTGGAAGCTGTGATAGCTGCGGCGTAGACGGATGCGGAAGCAGGCAATAGCAACATCAGAGATTAAAATTGGAAAGCACTAAAAAGACTGTTAATTATGGCTTAAACTTCACAGAAAGCACACACATTGTGTGCTTTTTTTGATTACAATATCCTTTAACGGGGAGGAAAAGGATAAATGTTTGGATATGTTTTAGTCAATAAACCTGAGCTTAAAATAAAAGATTTTGAAAAGTACCGCAGCTATTATTGCGGACTTTGCCATGCACTTGATGATGGCCACGGACTCAGGGGAAGATTGACTCTTAATTATGACATGACTTTTCTTATTATGATTTTAAGCGATTTATATGAGGAAGAAGAAACGGTCGAATTCAGTCGTTGTATTGTCCATCCGATGAGTAAGCATTGCAGCAGGAGAACTGCTGTTACAGATTACTGTGCAGATATGTGTGTTTTGCTTGCATACTATAAATGTCTTGACGACTGGAATGACGAGAAAACCCCAAAGGCTCGTATAAGTAAGAACATATTGAAAGGGAAAGCACAGAAAGTTGCAAAAAAATATCCACAGAAAGCTGACAGCATCGCTAAAAAAATGAATATGCTTACTATAGTCGAGAGTGCAAAAAATCTGCCTATGGACAAGGTAGCAAAGGTTTTTGGAGAAATCATGGCAGAGGTTTTCATTTATAAAGACGATATGTGGAAAGATGATCTGTATAAGGTAGGATTTTATCTTGGAAAATATATTTATCTTTTAGATGCTTATGAAGATATTGAAAAAGATATTAAGACCGGAGACTATAACCCTTTCAAGGAGATCTACGGCAACGAAGGTTTTGACGAGCAGGTACTTAACTTGCTTTTGCTGATGATTGGTGAATGTACTGACGCATTTGAAAGATTACCTTTGGTGGAAAATATTGAAATTTTGCGGAATATATTGTATTCTGGAATATGGATGCGATATGGAAAGACGAAATCATCCAGAATGGATAATAAAAAAGGAGATGACATTAAGAATTAATGGATCCATATAAAGTTTTAGGAGTAAGTTACAATGCTTCTGATGAAGAAATAAAGAGGGCTTACCGTCAGCTCAGCCGGAAGTATCATCCGGATGCTAATGTAGGAAATCCTAATCAGAAGCAGTATGAAGAAAAATTCAAAGAGGTACAGCAAGCATACAATATGATTATGGATCAACGGCAAGGTAAGGGTCAGGCTCAACAGACTGATAATTACGATTTCTGGGGATTTGGCGGACAAGGCTGGAACTACGGCAATTCAAGAAATGCAGATTATAATCAGCAAAATGAGACTAAAGATGAGCAATATTTGCGTTCTGCGGTAAACTACATTCAAAACGGTTATTATCGAGAGGGACTTAATGTTCTCGATCAGGTGCAGGACAGAAACGGTCAGTGGTATTATTACAGCGCTATTGCTAATTATAAAGTAGGTAATAACGCTATTGCTTTGGAACACGCCAAGACGGCATGTGCGCTTGAACCTAATAATTTTTATTATTCAAATCTTCTTAATCAGCTACAGGGTGGTGAGGCAAGATACCAGCAAAGGAGCGCCAAATATGGGGGCAATCCTTCCATGTACAATACTAACCATTGTATTCAGTTATGCGGTACTTGTTTGGCGATAAATTTATGCTGCGGAGGAGGTTATTTTATAGGATTACCTTTACTTTGTTTCTGCTAAAATAATTAAATTTTTAGTATTGAGGTATCGGCTTATGACTTTTTTGCAAAGTCAGAAAATCGCTTTGCAGCCGGTCTGAAATGTGATAATACCGATTATAACTTTGAAATACTTATCATCATGTAAAAAATAAATTGCAAGGGCCTTGTGCCCTTTTTTTTGTCCGAAAATGTAAAGCGTACTTGACATTTATTGCGGACTGTGACATAATAAAATGTAAAGTATGCTTTACTATATGGGGGGTGGTTGTTTGAAAAACAAAATTAGAGAATTGCGAAAACAAAATAAAGTGACGCAGGATGATTTGGCAGAAGCCGTTGGGGTAACACGTCAAACAATCATATCTTTAGAGAATGGCAGGTATAATGCGTCTTTGCAATTAGCTTTTAAAATAGCAAGATACTTCAAAATGAAAATTGAAGATATATTTATTTTCGAGGAGGTTTAAATTATGGATTTTAGAAAAAGACTTAAGACCAGATTACATATTGCAATTATATATATAATACTTGGTATTGGGATGATAGCCGGAGTGAATATAATAAAAGCGGAGAATTACTTTATATCTTCCTTCGGATTCATGTTTCTGATATACGGAGTAACGAGGATAGGAAATTATTTGAAAATAACCAGAAGTGATGAAACTATAAAAAAACGAGAGATCGCTGAAACAGATGAAAGAAACATTATGATTGTCCATAGGGCCAGAAGCATTACATTTTCAATATATATCATGATGTCAGGAACGGCAGTAATTATTTTATCATTGCTGGATTTTCAGAGACAGGCGCAGCTAGTCGCATACACAGTGTGCGCTTTAATGGTTATATATTCCATATGCTATTTCATTCTTCAGAGAAAATATTAAGAGCAATACCGTTTTAATCAAATACAATATTCAATGATGGAGAACTTTGAGAACTTAAATTTCAGGGTTCTTTGTTTTATATTTTAATTTTTTGAGGAAAATGAGACGTATAATATATAATATCAGAAAAACTAAAGTAAATATAACTTTGAAATTTATGCTATATGTGGTAAAATAAGCTGGTGCTAAAAATTTTAGACAATTTTAACTAAATTGATCGTATGTAAATTAGTTGAAAACAATACAAACAATATAAAAAAGGAAAATTAAGTATGAACAGAATTGATGGAAGAACTGAAGAACAGTTGCGCTTGGTGAAAATAACAGATAATTATTTAATGAGTCCGCAAGGCTCGGTTCTTATAGAAATGGGCAATACTAAGGTCATATGTACAGCCACAGTTGAGAACGCCACAGCGCGTCATCTTACAGGAACAGGTCAGGGATGGATTACCGCAGAATACGGTATGCTGCCAGGCTCGACGGCTACCCGCAAAAAACGTGATAAGGGAGGCAAACAGGACGGACGCAGTGTGGAGATTCAGAGGCTTATTGGGCGTTCTCTGCGTTCAGTTGTGGATATACGTAAACTTGGAGAAAGAACTATATGGATTGATTGCGACGTTATTCAAGCAGACGGAGGAACTAGGACAGCTTCAATCACAGGTTCATTTGTAGCCATGGTTCAGGCTATGAGGTGGATGCAGAAGCAAGGGATGATTGAAGAAATTCCTGTTACAGGTTATGTTTCGGCAATCAGCGTTGGAATTGTTGATGAAGAACCTTTACTTGATCTTTGCTATGAAGAAGATTCAAGGGCTATGGTTGATATGAACGTCATTATGACTGATAAGGGCGAATATATTGAAATACAGGGGACTGGAGAGGAGCGGCCGTTTAATTCTGCACAACTTGATATTTTGCTTAAGTTGGGCGAAAAAGGTTGTAGAGAGCTGCATGAAATTCAGAAAAGTATCATTGAAAAGAATCAATAAAGTATGATTCATTATGAATTATTATAGATTAGCAAGAAGGTGACTTAAAGTGGAGACAGAAAAAATAATTGTTGCTGCATCTAGAAACAAACATAAGATAGATGAAATTGAAGAGATTACCAAAAAATTTGATATGCATATAATTTCAAGAGATGAAGCCGGAGTACCGCCGGTGAAAATTGAAGAAGACGGCGAAACATTTGAACAAAATTCGTTTAAGAAGGCAAATGAAATAATGAAAATTTGTGGAAAGATTACACTGGCCGATGATTCCGGTTTAATGGTGGATTACCTTGGCGGAGCGCCCGGAGTTTACTCTGCCAGATTCGCCGGTGAAGAATGTAATGATACAAAAAATAACGACAAACTTTTAAAACTTCTTGAGGATGTACCGACAAAGGAAAGAACAGCCAAGTTTGTGTCTGTTATTACCATGGTATTCCCTGACGGAGAAACCTTAGTCGCCAGGGGCGAATGTCATGGAAGGATAATTAAATTCCCTACAGGTGATAATGGTTTTGGATACGACCCATTATTTGTTCCCGACGGATATGACAGAACCTTTGCTCAACTCACATCGGAAGAAAAGAATGAAATAAGTCATAGAGCTGTTGCTTTAAAGGAACTTGAAAAACTACTAAAGGCTAGAAAATAGAAAGTTAAAATATAAAAGTTAAAATATAAAAGTATTAACAATAATCGAAAACAGAGAGGGATGTTAATGAACTGGAAAAGAATTAAAAAAATGATAGCCTTGGGAATTGAACAATTTCAGGACCCATATTATCAAGGGGTGCCTGCACAATTAGCGTTTTTCTTGTTCTTATCTCTTTTACCGACATTTATCCTGTTTTCCCAACTTTTGGGTTTATTCTCCTTGTCTTTAGATGAACTTTCCCAATGGGCGAGTATAAATATTACGGGAGAGGGAATAGATGCTCTTATGAGCATGTTATCACATAAACCATCGGGTGCTAACAGCGTTTTTCTTGCAATTACTGCTTTATGGGCTGCCTCAAGAGCTCAGTTTGCTATGATAAGAGTAACTAATTATACTTTGACAGACGGAGAAAGCACGGGGGCAGGGTATGTAAGGGAGCGTCTGCGTGCCTTAAAGACCATTATTATCACATTGTTTACTATGGTTTTTTCACTGGTGGTACTGGTTTACGGTCCTATAATACTTAAAATAATATTTGGAGCTGTAGCGGGAGCCAAACTTGCAGATGCAGCTTGGGTAACTTTGAGATGGCCGCTGGCAGCAGCATTATATTTCTTTATGATTTCATATAACTATTACGTTATGCCTACCAAGAGGATTCCGTTTAGAGAGGTAGTTCCGGGCAGTTTATTTGCTTCGCTGGGATTTTTAGTTGTAACCTTTGTTTATAATTTATATACATCGGTCAGCGTTAACTATAATATTCTTTACGGTTCGTTTTCAAACATAGTGGCGCTGCTGTTCTGGTTCTGGTTTATGGCTTGGGTTATGTGTCTTGGAATTACGTTGAACAAAGTTTGGTGGGCCACAAGGGAAACAAGCGATATTCCTGAAGGAGTATGAATAAAAGCCAGGAGGAAACCTTTAAATAAATTTTAACTTGAATCATAATTGAATGGCTTTGAGAGATTTTATAAAACAAGAGGGAAAACATTATGAAAAATAAAGCGCTTATAATAATTAATCCATGCTCTGGAACAAAAAGAGCAAACAAGTATTTGACCGATATTGTAGATATTTTTACTAAAGGCGGTTACGAGTGCACTGTGCTTACCACCACTAAGAGAGGCGACGGCACTGTGTACGCCATGCAATACGCGTCTATGGTCGACCTTATTGTGGCAATAGGCGGAGACGGCACTTTTAATGAGGTCGCATCGGGAGTAATTAGGAGCGAGAAAAAAGTTCCCATAGGATATATTCCGGCAGGAAGTACAAACGATTTTGCGAGCAGTTTGAATCTTTCAAAAAATATTGTGAAAGCGGCAAAAGACATTGTATATGGAAGACCGGTGACTTTTGATATTGGAAGTTTTAACGGCAGAACTTTCTCTTACGTTGCATCCTTTGGAGCTTTTACAAAAGCGTCTTACGAAACGCCGCAGAATGTAAAAAACGCTCTTGGTCACCTTGCTTATGTTCTTGAAGGAATCAACAGTATTTCATCCATAAAAAAGGAACACATGATCATTGAAGCTGATGGACAAGTTTATGAAGACGATTATATTTTTGGAGCAATAAGCAATTCTACCTCGCTGGCGGGAATCCTGACTCTTAATCCGGATTATGTGGATATGAGCGATGGAAAGTTTGAATTGCTGCTGGTAAAAGCTCCTAAGGACTTAATTGATTTGGCTGAAATTATCCATATGCTTACCACCCAAAACTATGAAAGTAATATTTTAACCTTTATCAATTGCAGCAACTTTAAAATAACTGCCGGCAAGGAAACTCCATGGTCGCTGGACGGCGAGTATCAGGAAGGATGCGAGTCGATTGAAGTCAAAAATCTTCACCATGCGATTGAATTGATGATGCCGGGCAACAAGGAGGCCTAGTAATGATGAACGTTTTTTTTACTCTAGCATTACTGTTTTTTATAGGATGTTTGGTAGGCTGGGCAATTGAAGTGTTTTACAGAAGATTTAGTTTGGCTAATGTAAGCAGAAGATGGATTAATCCGGGATTTTTAGTTGGACCTTATCTGCCCCTTTACGGGTTTGGACTGTGCGCCTTATATCTTCTTGCAGGGATTGAAAACACAGCCATTATAAGAGAGGTAACCGTAGGAAGTAAAATTGTGTTGTTCGTAGTAATGGCATGTGTGATGACCTTGTTTGAATACATAGCAGGCGTAATTTTTATTAAAGGTATGAAAGTCAAGCTCTGGGACTATTCAAATGAGAAATTTAACTTGCAAGGAATAATTTGCCTGAGATTTTCAATTTACTGGGCGATTTTAGGTGCAGCATACTATTTTTTGGTGCATCCTTATATGATCAAAGCATTGGAATGGTTCAATCAGAATTTGGAGTTTTCCTTCGTACTGGGAATTTTCTTCGGCGTATTTTCTGTTGATGTGGCTTACTCATTGGAAGTTGTTGCCAAAGTACGTGCTTTTGCCAAAGAACACGAGATTTTGGTACGTTACGAAGAATTACGTCAGCAGATTCGCGAAAGTGCCGAGGAAAACAAAGAAAAACTTCACTGGTTTCTTAGACTTTATTCAAACAATAAACTTCTCGACCATTTGCAAAGATATTTGGAACTGCAAGCTGCTTTTAGACCAGATGCAATTGGAGAACTGAAAGAAAAAGCCAAAGAAAAGTTTGAACAATATATAGAAGAAATTGAGCGAGAATTGAAAAAATAATCAAATCTGCTAATATATAAGATAATTGTACAGAAAGTTAAAATAAAAAGTCTGAGGCCGGTTATTATTGTCTCAGACTTTTGCATTTTATTTTTCGATTCCTCTGATTTTAAGAACTTTAGCCCCTTGCTCACCTCCGAAAATCAATGACGGTACATTTGGAGAAAGGATTTCTGCCAATACATAACATATACCGTCGCTGCGTCTTCCTGACATTACTTTTCCAACCTGCATACCTGCTGATGAGAGCATTTCCTGAACTTCAATTTCCGGTTTATCCATGTCTTTTACTATAAGAGAAATTCTTATGCCTTTTTCCAGCGGACCCATATCAACTTTAGGGAAGTTTACGGAATTAATAATATTGCCGTTTTCAAAGTAATTGCGTAACTGCTTAACAGCCATTACGGCACAGTTATCTTCAGCCTCCGCCGTGGATGCTCCAAGATGCGGAAGCAAAATGATTTTATCTCTTCCGGCTAGATTATCGTTAGGAAAGTCGGTGACGTATTTATCCAGCTTACCTGTTTCCAGAGCAACTGCTAAATCAATATCGTTTACCAATTTATCTCTTGAAAAATTAAGCAATGTAGCCCCATCTTTCATGCTGGAAAACATTTCTTTGTTAATCATGCCTTTAGTTGAATCATTAGCAGGCAGATGAAGTGTTATAAAATCGCATACACTCAGCATTTCCTTCAGGTCTGTGTATACGCTGATGCCTTCGCCTCCCGATGTGTAATATGGGTCATAGCCTGCGATTTCCATACCTAAAGCCCTTGCAGCAGAAGCCACTTTGCGGCCTATAGCTCCTAAACCTACAATGCCAAGAGTCTTGCCTGTAATTTCATGACCTGCAAACTGGGATTTGCCTTTTTCGACTGTTTTGCTTACATCTTCCGTGAGAGAAGAAGCCCATGTGAGAGCAGGAGAAACATTCCTTGCAGCCAAGAGAAGTCCGCATATTACCAGTTCCTTTACGGCGTTAGCATTAGCCCCCGGTGTGTTAAAAACTACGATTCCTTTTTCAGCACATCTGTCCAGAGGAATATTATTTACACCTGCGCCTGCTCTGGCAATAGCTTTCAACTTGTCTGAAAATTCCATTTCAAGCATATCATGGCTTCTTACCAGAATACCGTCGGCTTTTTCAGCGCTTTCTGCGATTATGTATTCCTCGTTGAGGCAGTCAAGCCCTACATGGGAGATTTTGTTTAAAGTAGTAATATGGTACATTGTATCTAACCTCCATCATTGGTTTTATAAATATCTTTAGTTCGATTGTTTTAATTTTTAAAACCCGTATATAATCAGTATAACACTTTACGAAATTTCGGTAAAGTGTTATACTAAAATCAAATAAAGTTTTTTTATGGAGGAGACAAATGAGCAAATACAATCGAGTATATAATTTTTCTGCGGGTCCGTCAATGCTGCCGGTAGAAGTACTAGAGAGAGTTCAGCAAGATTTATTAAACTACAATGGAAGCGGTCAATCGGTGATGGAAATGAGCCATCGTTCCAAAGACTTTCAGAAGATTATAGACGATGCTGAAGCTGATTTAAGAGAGCTTATGAACATCCCTGAAAATTATAAAGTAATGTTTCTTCAGGGAGGCGGAACACTTCAGTTTGCAATGATACCTCTTAACCTTTTAAGAAATAGTAAAAAGGCAGACTATGTAGTTACAGGCACGTGGGCAAAAAAGGCATATAAAGAAGCCACTAAATTCGGTGATGTGAAAGTCGTAGCATCTTCAGAAGAAGACAAATTTACATGGGTCCCTAAAATTACAAAAGAAGATATAAGACCTGATGCAGATTATGTATATATTACAACCAATAATACAATCTACGGAACCAAATACAACTATGTACCAGAAACAGGAGATATTCCTCTGGTGGCAGATATGTCGTCAAACATTCTTTCCGAAGAACTTGACGTAACTAAATTTGGTGTGATTTGGGCCGGCGCACAGAAAAACGTTGCTCCCGCTGGCGTAACAATAGTTATAATACGTGAGGACTTAATCGGTCATGCAGAAGCGGAAGTTCCTACATATCTTGATTACAAGATTCACAGTGAAAACGGTTCCATGTATAATACGCCTCCGTGCTTTTCTATTTACGTTGCAGGTGAAGTATTTAAGTATATTAAGAGCATCGGCGGAATTAAGGAAATGGAAAGAAGAAACGTTGAGAAGGCAAATATGCTCTATGATTATATTGACAGCAGCAGACTTTACAACTGCCCTGTTGCTAAAGAAGATCGGTCTATTATGAATGTAGTATTTGTAACGGGCAATGCTGATCTGGATAAGAAATTCATAGCGGAGGCTAAGGAAAAAGGTTTTGTCAATTTGGCAGGCCACCGCTCGATTGGCGGCATGAGAGCAAGCATTTACAATGCTATGCCAAAAGAAGGTATTGAGGATTTAATTGAGTTTATGAAGAAATTTGAGGAGAATAACTAATGAAATATTAATAGTTGTACCTGACGGTTCAGCAGATAATTATATAGACAGCTTGGGAGGCAAAACACCTCTCGAAGTGGCTGACCTTTCTTGTATAGATAGTTTGGCTTCCAGAGGAGAAATCGGAAGTTGCAGAACAGTTCCGGAGGGAATAAGTCCGGGAAGCGACTCAGCGAACCTTTCAGTAATGGGTTATGACCCCAGAAAATATTTAACAGGCAGGTCTCCTCTTGAGGCTGCCTCAATTGGAATCGAAATGTCAGATACTGACATTTCATTTAGAGTTAATTTAATTACAGTTGACCCTGCGGGCGCGGAAAATTATGAGGATTTTATAGTGCGCGACCACTCTGCGGGAGATATTACAGATGCGGAGGCAGAGGAGCTGACTAAAGTCATTGCCGAAAGATTCAATGAAGAAGGATTGCGCATATATCCCGGAACAGGATACAGAGAGTGTATGATCGTGAACAAAAATCACCCTAACGGTCATACCAACTATAAGTGCGTACCGCCTCACGATATTTTGGATAAAAAAGCTAAGGAGTATTTACCAAAGGGCGATGGAGCTGATGTGCTGATAAATATGATGAAGGAAAGCTATCAGTTGCTTAAAGACTACCCCGTAAATAAGGCGCGTATTGCTAAAGGATTGAACCCGGCAAACAGTATTTGGATATGGGGGCAGGGTGTCAAACCACAGCTTCCTAATATGAATGAAAAGTTTGGAATCGACGGAGCAGTAATTTCCGCCGTGGATTTAATTAAGGGAATAGGCATTTTTGCCGGGCTGTAAGTCATCGAGGTGGAAGGAGCTACAGGAAACATTCACACTAATTTTGAGGGCAAAGTAGAGGCTGCGGTAGACGCATACAAGAGAGGCAGGAACTTTGTTTATATGCATATTGAGGGAACTGACGAGTGTTCCCACCTTGGGGATATGGAAGGTAAAATTAAGTGTGCGGAATATATCGACAGCAGAGTCGTAAAACCTCTTTATGAATATTTGAGCAGCTACGGCGATGATTTCAGAATACTTGTAATTCCAGATCACAGAACACCTTTGGCTATCAGAACTCACAGCTCAGACCCTGTGCCTTACGTTATATATGACAGCAGAACGGAAACCGAACCTGACAGCAAAAAGCAGTTTAACGAAAGAGCTGCGCTTGCATCGAAGAATCATTGTGATGAAGGGCATACTCTGGCAGATTATTTTTTCGGACATTAATCTTTATACATTAATATCCTAATATTAATCCATGTCAGATAATAATCAGATTATAAAAATTTAAAAAGCGGGTAAAAAGATGAAAAGATTTTTTAAATTTATAGTAACAATAACAATGGTTTTAACCGTATCCACAGGATACATAACAAGCTTTGCCGACGCGGCTTCTGCGCCGGACATTGAGGGAACCGGAGCTATAGTTTATTGTGCTACCACTGATGAGGTTATCTGGGAAAAGAATTCAGATAAAAAATATAATCTGGCAAGTATAACCAAACTGATGACTTGCCTTATAGCGGCGGAAGAATTGGGGCTTGATACGATAGTTACTGTCGATAAAGAAGCTGCCAATGTTACGAAAAGCGAATCAATCGTATACGAAGGGGAAGAAATTACAGTTGAAAACCTTATATATGAAGCGCTTCTTGAATCTGCAAACGATGCGGCGAAGGCTCTTGCAATTGCCACCTCAGGAAGTGAGGAAGATTTTGTAAAACTGATGAACCAGCGTGCAGATAAAATCGGCTGCACTAAGACTAAGTTTGTAACATCAAGCGGAGTTTATGCAGAGGGGCATGGAGCTTCTGCAAAGGATATTGCCCTTATTGCAGCAGAAGTATTTAAGAATGAGGACATAAGAAAGATTGCGGGAACGGCGGAGTATACCGTTCCCAAAACAAATAAAAGTGAATCTCGTGTAATACAAACCACCAATCTGTTTCTTGAAGGCGGAGAATATGAACTGACTGACGGCACAAAAATTACGGTAGAAAAATACGCAGGTGTTTTTGGCGGAAAGACCGGAACCACAAACCTGAATAAAGCGACAATGGTGGTAGGATACGACTGCGATGGCCTTGAAATTTACGTGGTAACGCTGAACTCTACTTTAGAAAAAAGATTCAGTGATATTAAAAATCTGCTGGAATATGCTAAAGAGAATGTCTCAAGATACGAAGCATTTGCTGCTGGCACCAGCTTTGAAAAGGGAAAACTGCTTGGTGGGGCAACCAATAAAGTAGAAGGGATTGCCGCCGAAGCAGGTATAATTAATCTGCCGGAGGGTGCGTCGGCTTCCTTGGTAACCGCTAAGGCAGTTTACGACGAGGAGCTTAAGGCGCCTATTGAAAAGGGACAGGTGATAGGCAGAATAGATATTTACATGGCGGATGAAGTAGTAAGGAGCATCGAGATGACGGCAGCAGAAGACATAAAGGAAGGATGGTTTCTATCTTCCTTTGGAATAACCAACTTCCAAACGGTACTTATTATTGCTGTGCTTGTTCTGATAATTGCCTTTACTGTTATGGTTATGGTAATGCGCTCCATCAATAAAAGAAAAAAGGCCGCCGCAAGAAGAGCAAAGCTCAGAAGATTAGCGATGCAGCAGATGGAACGCGACCATGATCACAGACAAAGGAATTGGCCATATTGATGTTTGATATTAAAGAAAACTTGAAAATGCTCCCGGATGCTCCGGGAGTTTATATTCATAAGGACAAGCTGGGGCAGGTAATTTACGTTGGAAAAGCCATTTCTCTCAAAAACCGCGTGCGGCAATATTTTCAGTCATCAGCCAACCAGAATCCTAAAGTAAGGGCAATGGTTTCCCATATTGCCGAGTTTGAGTATATTACCTGTCAGACGGAAATGGAAGCCCTTATTTTAGAGTGCAATTTAATAAAGAAATACGAACCTAAATACAATATTTTGCTCCGAGATGACAAGACATACCCTTATATCAAAGTAACTTTGCAGGAAGACTATCCAAGGATTCTCAAAACCAGACTTTTGGAGAAAGACGGCAGCAAGTATTTTGGTCCATACAGCGATACCGGCGCTGTAAACAGTATTATTGAGTTGTTAAATAAGATTTTTGTACTTAAAAGGTGTTCCGCTAAAAACTTTCCGGCGGATTACAAACCTTGTCTTAATTACCATATAAACCAATGCCGAGGTATTTGCACAGGTAATGTTGCACCTGCGGAGTATAGAAAATATATAGATAGAGCAATTGAATTTCTTGGAGGAAAGCATAAACCTCTTATAGACTATTTGACCGACAGAATGAATCAGGCGGCACAGGAGCTAAACTATGAGGAAGCTGCAACCTACAGAGATTATATATTTTCAGTAAAATCCCTGAGCGAAGTTCAGCGTGTAACTTTAGTCAACGGAAAAGATTTGGATATGGTGCTGCCAATAGGAAGCGGAGATAATACTGCCGTAGTGTTATTTACTGTCCGCGATGGAAAGCTTAGCGGCAGGGAAACTTTCAGCATGAGAACCGAGGGTGAGGATAATTACGACTTGCTGATCGGAGAATTCATAAAGCAATATTACAGCCAGTGGGCAGTTATGCCGTCGGAAATTATAGTGCCCAAACCTCTGAAAGAGGCGGATTTGATTGAAAAATATCTTGAAAGCCAATGTGAAGGCCGCAGAGTTAAAATTTTTACTCCACAAAAGGGCCATAAGAGAGCTTTGCTTGAACTTGCCAGACGCGATGTGGTAGAAATGAGCAAGACTCTTGAAATTAAAGTAGCGTCTGCGAGAGAAAAGGATGAAAATCTAAAAAAGGCTTTAGCTCAAATTCTTGGCGTAGAGAAGGACAGCTACAGGGTGGAATCATACGATATTTCCAATACCAACGGCGTAGATACTGTAGGGGCAATGGTAGTTTTCCAAAATCTAAAGCCTGTACGCAAAGACTATCGACGGTTTAAGATAAGAACTGTGGAAGGTCCGGATGATTACGCAAGCCTCGAAGAAATGCTTTACAGACGTTTTAAACGTGCGATTGAAGGTGACAGGAGTTTCAGCACAATGCCCGATTTGATTCTGATGGACGGAGGCAGAGGACAAGTATCGTCAGCAGAAAAGGTTCTTACGGAAATGAAGCTTTCAATTCCGGTTCTGGGTATGGCAAAAGATGACAGCCACAGAACCAGAGCTCTTGTAAATAGCAGCGGGCAGGAGTTTATACTGAAAGAAAACCCTTTAATGTTTAAATATTGCGGTACTATTCAGGAAGAAGTTCATCGTTTTGCTATCGAATATCACAGAAATCTGCACAATAAAAATACCATAGGCTCTGTTTTGGACAACATAAACGGTATCGGACCTGCCAAAAGAAATGCATTACTAACACACTTTAATTCCATTGATGACATAAAAAATGCAAGCGTGGAGAAACTAATGGAAGTGCGCGGCATTACAGAGAAAAATGCCCATGCCATAAAGGAATATTTTAGTTGATTGGTATGGTGATTTATGGTATATTTATTTTATTAATCATGGAAATTGGGAACAATTTTAAGTATTGTTTATGGAGGAATAAAAATGGCAAACGAAAAGAAAAACGTTGAGATTGATGAAACTGACGTTATCACTTTAGAATTTGACGATGGTGCGGAAATCGAATGTGAAGTCATGGGAGTCTTTGATTATCAGGGTAAAGAGTATATCGCTTTAATCCCGCAGGATGACACAGATGATGTTTATCTTTACGGATATAAAGAGGTGGGTGAAGATGAATTTGAACTGATTGATATTGAAGACGATGCCGAATTTGAAGCCGTAGTTGCAGAATTTGACAAGATTATGATGGAAGATTAGTAAAAAACATTAAGGAATAATTGAAAGAGCCATTGGAGCAATTAAAATGGCTCTTTTTATATGCTTCTGACAGGCAGAGAACAAATGCCTCACTCTTGATTTTATATTAGCAACATGATAATATTAATATGACATATTTATCATGGAAAATGGGATGATCAGATAGATAGAAAGAATCAAGATCAAGTATGGAATATACAGATGAGTTTAATAAAAAAGGAGTATTAAAATGAAAGAGTTAACAACTGAAAACTATAAGTTTTTTCAGCATAAGGAATGTGAGTTTTTTCCCTGTCATAAAACCGAGGATATAGAAAATTTCAACTGCCTTTTTTGCTACTGTCCTCTTTATGCTCTGGGAAGCCAATGCGGCGGCAATTTTAAGTACACAGAAGACGGAATTAAGGATTGTTCCGCATGTCAGGTGCCCCATAAAAGAAAAAATTATGATTATATTATGAGTAAATTCATGGATATAGTTGAGATTACTAAGAAAAATAAGTAATTCAGACTGGCCTTCCTTCATATTATGTCAGATAAGCTAAAAACGATATAGTTAAAATGACATAATCAGTAGGAGGCAAAAATGAAATTAGGAATTGTAGGAACTGGAACGATGGGAAAGGTTTTGTACGACTACGCCAAAAGCGAGGGAACCTTTGATGAGATTTTTCTGATCGAACCGATGAACGAAAAACCGTGGCCTTTGGAAAAGCTGGACTTGATTATTGATTTCAGCCACCCAAGGGCCATTAATACTATTTACGACTATTGCAGAGATCAAGGAGGAAATATTCCGGTAGTGCTTGGAACTACAGGATATGGACCCCAGGAATGGGAACTTATCAAACTGCTTAGAAAGATATGCCCGGTAGAACAAAAGAGTAATTTTTCAAAGGGAATAGATGCAATGAATAGGCTTGCGGAGCAGGGTAAAAGTCTTATCGGCGAAGAGAGCGACATACGCGTTTATGAAGCCCACCATACTAAAAAGAAAGATTCACCAAGCGGAACGGCAAAAACTCTTTGCAGTTATCTAGGAATTGAACCTGAAGAATACGATGAAAAAGTAGCGGTACTCCGTATGGGCAGTGTATTCGGCGAACATGCAGTGTATTTTGCTTTAGAGGATGAAGTGCTTGAGTTAAGACATACAGCTTTTTCTAAAAAAATATTTGCTATCGGCGCACTGGATGCAGGCAAAAAACTTATGGGAATGTGATGCAGTCACAGTTGAGCATAAGAGAGGAAAAATTAAATACTCGTAATTTGACATAATCAGCTAAATGATATAAAATACACATACAATTGCAGGGATATACAGTAAAAGTGCAATTGTAAGGATAAAGAAAAACGGAGACAGAAAAATATGGAAATCGAATTAAAATATTTTCTGGGGGATAATCTCACAAAGGAAAAAATTCTAAGCGATCGCCATCTTTTAGAAATAAAAGATCCCAATTGCGATGAGACTATCAAAATGCGAGCAATATATTTGGATACTGAGAATGGAGATTTGCGTAAGTTGCAGATTGCACTTAGGGCACGCTACGAAAATGAGAGAGTAGTGGTAACGCTAAAGTGGAGGGGCAGCGCTCAGGATGGTCTTCATGTTAGAGGCGAGCTTAATGTGCCTGCCAGTGCAGAATATCTTGAAAAACCAACCGTGGATGTTTTCAAGGGCAGTGAAATTTATGACGAACTGGCAGAGGCAGTAGGTAATAAACCTTTGATTAGTGTTATGGACATGGAATATGTGAGAAGATCAATTAAAGTGGATACAGGCAAATCGATCAGTGTGGTTTCGCTTGACGAAGGCGTTATCCATACTTCCAAAGGCGATGATGAAATTCTCGAAGTGGAAGTAGAGCTATATTCAGGCGATCAGGATGACATGGTAGCCCTGGGCAATGAGCTGGCTGCAAAATATAATCTGAAAACCAGCAACAGGAGTAAATATCAAAGAGGACTTGAACTGCTTGGCGCAGTTTAATTAGCAGATTTAAATTCCTATTTTGAAAATATGGCATAAATTTAAGATCAAGAGCCTTTGCTCTAAGAAAGTAATTGTTGCCTTTGTTGGCAATAGATGAGAAAGGCTATGGGAAAGTGTTATAATCGTGTAACGAATAATGTTTTGTTGGCAGGAATCATAGAATTTGATTTTTCTGCCAACATTTTTTTATTTTTTCCATGAAAACCGCTTGTGATTATTACAAACATTCTGTGCAGTCATCTCTAATAAATAGAAATTTTAGTTTTCAATTAACGCATCACTTATGAAACAATATGTATATTTTCATAATTTTTGCAAAATTTTTTTTTATTATTTTAATTTTTTTATAAATTTCACGAAAAATACATCTAAAAAACTGATAATTTCTTTACTTTAAGGGTAATAAGATGTATAATATATTGCAATTGTTTGCGATTTTTATAGTTTTAAACGAGAAAAAGTGTGATATTTCTTTAAAAAAGATAAAGCAATCACTGAAATTTGTTTTTTATTATTTAGGAGGATATATTTTAATGAAAGCGACATTTATTTCAAGAGAAAAGAACGACGTAAAGTTTACTATGGAGTTTACAGCAGAAGAATTTGAAAATGCACAGATTAAAGCTTACCAGAAGGCAAAAGACCAGTTCCAGATTGATGGATTCAGAAAAGGTAAAGCGCCGAGAAGCATTATCGAAAAACATTATGGAGAAGGCGTATTCTTTGAGGACGCCATTGATGAGTTATTCAGAGAACATTATGGCAAAACTCTTTCCGAATTAAACCTGGAAGTTATCGACAGCCCTGCTGCCGAATTCAGTAAAATTGCCAAGGGTGAAGGCTTCACAATAACTATTACAGTTCCTTGCTTCCCAATAGTTGAGGTAAAAGACTATAAGGGCGTTGAAATTGAAAAGGTTGAACAGGAAGTTAAAGACGAGGACGTTGATAATGAAATTAAAGCCCTTCAAAAAAGAAATGCAAGAATGATTCTCGTAGAAAGACCTGCTAAGGAAGGCGACACAGTATTATTTGATTATTCAGGCTTTGTGGGGGAAGAACAATTTGAAGGAGGAACTGCCGAAAGACAAGAACTCAGATTAGGTTCAGGTATGTTCATACCCGGATTTGAAGAACAACTGGTTGGTACAACTCCCGGTGAAAAGAAGGATGTTGTTGTTACATTCCCTGAAGAATACCATGCAGAAAACTTGGCAGGCAAAGAAGCTGTTTTCCATTGCTTAATTCACGAAATTAAAGAAGAACAACTTCCTGAACTTGATGATGAATTTGCAAAAGACGTAAGTGAATACGACACTTTGGAAGAATTAAAACAGGCAAACAGGGAAAGACTAGAATCGTATGCTAAGGCTGGAAGCGCTAACCAGATGAAAGACGCTGCATTAGCAAAAGTAGTAGAAGCTAATGAGGTTGAAGTTCCTAGACAGATGGTTGAGGACGAAATGGACAGAATGGCATCTGAACTGGATCAACAGTTGAGATATCAAGGAATGAGCCTGTCCCAGTATCTTGAATTCACAGGTAAAGAAATGGCTGCTTTCAGAGATGAATTAAGACCTGACGCTGAAAGACAAGTTAAGACTAGAATTCTCCTTACAGGTATTGCTGATGCTGAAAAACTTCAAGTTTCCGAGGAAGAGCTTGAAGAAGAATTAAAGGTTATGGCAGTTCAGTATCAGATGACTTCTGAAAAGGTTAGAGAATTAATAGGCGAAGAAAATATGAACTTCTTAAAGAAAGACCTTCAGGTTAGAAAGGCGATTGACTTCATCTTTGACAACGCAGTTGTTAAATAAGTCTTGAAAACCTGTTTTCGCTGAGGCGAACTTACGCAAAAGGAAATAAATGTATCACATATAAGAAAGGGGTATGAGAGATGGCTTTAATACCGTATGTAATTGAACAAACGAGCAGAGGGGAGAGATCCTACGATATATATTCCAGACTGCTGAAAGACAGAATAATTTTCATAGGAGAACAGATTGATGAACATCTGGCAAGTCTTGTTGTGGCACAATTACTGTTTTTAGAAGCGGAGGATTCTGAAAAGGATATTTGCATTTACATCAATAGCCCCGGCGGCTCTGTTACCGCCGGAATGGCTATTTATGATACTATGCAGTACATTAAACCTGATGTTTCAACAATCTGCATAGGTATGGCAGCCAGCATGGGAGCGTTTTTACTTTCATCAGGGGCGAAAGGAAAAAGATTTGCGCTTCCAAATGCTGAAATCATGATTCACCAGCCGCTGGGCGGGGTAAATGGTCAAGCGGAGGACATTAAAATCCATGCGGAATGGATTTTAAAAACAAGAGAAAAGTTAAACAAGATACTTGCAGCAAACACAGGGCAGCCTCTGGAAAAAATCCAGCAGGATACAGACAGAGACAATTTCATGGGCGCTGACGAAGCCTGCGAATACGGTCTTGTAGATAAGGTAATTGTTTCAAGATAGGGGGGATTCGACGAAAATGAATAGATACGATGAAAACAAGCAACTAAAATGCTCTTTCTGCGGTAAGCCGCAGAGCCAAGTAAATCGTTTGGTTGCCGGTCCCGGAGTTTATATTTGTGACGAATGTATTCATATATGTATGGAGATTCTCAACGAGAATATAGAGGACAGTTCAGAGGGCAAAAAAAGTCAAACTGATTATAAGCTTCCTAAACCAAAGGAAATTACGGAAATCCTTTCCGACTATGTGATTGAACAGGATCAAGCGAAAAAAGCTCTGGCGGTTGCAGTGTATAACCATTATAAAAGAATAAATAATATGAAAAACGAAGACGACGGTGTTGAAATTCAAAAAAGCAATATCGTGATGATAGGACCGACGGGTTCAGGGAAGACTCTGCTTGCGCAGACCTTAGCGAAAATTCTGGATGTGCCTTTTGCCATTGCTGATGCTACAGCTCTTACGGAAGCAGGCTATGTTGGAGAAGACGTTGAAAATATTCTGCTTAAACTTCTTCAGGCAGCAGACTTTGACGTGGAAAAAGCCCAAAAAGGCATTATCTACGTTGATGAAATTGATAAGATTTCAAGACGTTCGGATAATCCTTCAATTACTCGCGATGTAAGCGGAGAAGGCGTGCAGCAAGCCCTTCTTAAAATTTTGGAAGGCACAGTTGCCAATGTTCCGCCTCAAGGCGGCCGCAAGCATCCACATCAGGAATTTATCCAATTTGACACCACAAATGTACTTTTTATATGCGGAGGCGCATTTGACGGTTTAGATAAGATAATACAGAGAAGAATGGGTGAGAAGGTTATCGGTTTCAACTCTGAAATAAAGATGGAAAAAGCCGATGAATCTAAGCTTCTTTCCATGGTTCAGCCGGAAGACCTTCTTAAATTCGGTCTGATTCCTGAATTTATAGGAAGACTGCCTGTAATAGTAACACTGGATGAGCTTTCGGAAGATGCGCTTGTCAAGATTATTACACAGCCGAAGAATGCTATACTCAAGCAGTATCGTAAACTGTTTACCATTGACGGAGTGGAATTGGAAATCGAACCTGAAGCGATCAGAGCAATCGCTAAAAAAGCAATTGAGAGAAAGACGGGAGCAAGAGGACTGAGAAGCATTATTGAGGGTGTGATGACCGATATAATGTACGATATTCCGTCTAGAGATGATGTAAAGAAGTGCATTGTAACTAAAGAAACGATCGAAAGCGGCAGCCAGCCTACTCTGATTACAGGAGATAAGGATAAAAATATTGCTTAGGTCAATGGAATAAACACCTAGTTATTGGATTAAATTTTACCATACCAAAACCCAGCCGCTGCTGGGTTTTGCTGGCAAATCGTATTATACGGCAAGATATAAAATTTTAACTTGATAAACCGGAGGATAATTACATGACAGAAAGAATAGTATTGCCTTGCATACCTTTGCGTGGACTTTCTGTTTTCCCAAGAACTATTCTTCATTTTGATATAGGGAGAGAGAAATCCATAAAGGCACTTGAAGATGCCATGAATGGCGATAAGCTGCTATTTTTGGTGTCTCAAAAAGATGAAACTATTTTGCTTCCTACACCTGATGATTATTATCATGTGGGAACAGTAGTTAAAGTAAAGCAGATGCTTAAAATTCAGGGAGACGCTGTCAGAGTGCTTGTAGACGGCCAGTACAGAGCAACGCTGGAGTACATATTGACAGAAGAACCTTATATTAAGGCAGAAATTTCAGAAGCTGAAATACTGCCGGCAGATTACAATGAACCGGAAACTCAGGCGATGATGAGATGTATTCTCGATGCCTTTGGCGAATATATGGAACTTAGCCCATCTATAAGGGAGGAGGTCTACGATTTAATATGCTCTATTGATGAACCTGATATTTTTACTGACACCGTTGCGATGCAGATGAATATAAGGCTCTCTGCCAAACAGGAACTCTTGGAAGCCTTTGACGTGAAGCAGAGAATGGAAATACTAAACAGAATTATTCTGGAGGAAAACCAGATTCTGCGCTTGGAAAAAGATATAAGCGAAAAGGTTCAGGAAAGCGTTAAGCAAAACCAGAAAGAATATATTCTGCGTGAGCAGATGAAAGCAATCCAAGACGAGCTGGGCTACGGCGAAGAAGCTGCCAGCGAAGCCGCAAGGTGGACTGAAGAACTGGAAAAGCTTGATCTGGGAGAGACAATCACCGAAAAGGTTAAGAGAGAGATAAATAAGTTTACCAAAATGGCGCCTTCTTCAGCAGATGCTGCGGTAATAAGAAATTAAGTTGAGA
>CAZYWO010000003.1:30921-47962 GCA_964651095.1 uncultured Oscillospiraceae bacterium
GCCTTGGCATAATTCTTCAAAGACTAATTCGGATTTGAAAAAAGCCGAAAAAATCTTAAATCAGGACCACTATGGTTTAGAAAAGGTAAAAGAGAGAATACTGGAATATCTTGCGGTTATTCATCTTTCCAAAGAAATAAAGGGGCCTATTATTTGTCTTGTGGGGCCTCCAGGGGTAGGCAAAACTTCTATAGCTCGTTCCATTGCAAGAGCCACTGGAAGGGAATTTGTGCGAATGTCGCTGGGCGGCGTGAGAGACGAGGCTGAAATCAGAGGACATAGAAGAACTTACATAGGAGCAATACCGGGAAGAATTATAACTTCCATCAAAGATGCAGGAACCAACAATCCGGTGTTCCTGTTCGACGAAGTGGATAAGATAGGCGCTGACTTTAAAGGAGATCCTGCATCAGCCCTGCTCGAAGTATTGGATCCTGAACAGAATAAAGATTTTACAGACCATTTCCTTGATGTACCTTTTGATCTGTCTAAAGTAATGTTCATCACTACGGCAAACAGTACTTCCACAATTCCTGGACCGCTCCTTGACAGAATGGAAATAATCCAAGTTTCCGGATATACTGAAGAGGAAAAAGTAAAGATAGCTCAGCAATATCTAGTACCTAAGCAGATTAAGGTTCACGGTTTAAAACCTAAAAACTTTGCTATTAGTGAAAAATCCCTGAGAGATTTAATAAATTATTATACGCGTGAATCGGGCGTAAGAAATCTTGAAAGAGAAATTGGAAGCCTCTGCCGCAAGGTTGCACGCCGCATTGTCACCAAGAGGGGCACCAGCTTTAAAATTACTCCTTCCAGTCTGGAAAAGTATCTGGGCAAAAAGAAATACAGATACGATGTGGTTGAGGGTGAAAGTGAAGTGGGCGTAGTTACAGGAATGGCGTGGACTCAGGTAGGCGGCGATACCTTATTTGTGGAAGCTGCAAAGGTACCGGGAAGCGGCAAAATTCAGCTTACAGGCCAGCTTGGCGACGTTATGCAGGAATCTGCAAAAGCCGCTATCACGTATATTCGCTCTATTGCCGCAGAGTACAATATTGAAGAAGAATTTTATAAGAAATATGACCTTCATGTTCATGTGCCGGAAGGAGCAGTTCCAAAAGATGGTCCGTCGGCAGGTGTAACCATGTTTACGGCAGTAATGTCTGTACTTACCGGAATGCCTGTAAGAAAAGACGTGGCTATGACAGGCGAAATCACACTGCGCGGAAAGGTGCTTCCTGTAGGAGGAATTAAGGAAAAGGTGCTTGCAGCCCACAGAGCGGGAATTAAAACTATTCTTCTTCCAAGAGAAAATGAGGCTGATATAGGCGAAATTCCTAACGCAGTGAGAAGACAGTTGGAGTTCATATTGCTGGACAAGGCGAAGGAAGCTCTTGATAAGGCATTTATTGACGACAATAAAGGAAATATGATATGATAATAAAAAAAGCAGAACTGGAAACAGTGGCAGTTAAGAAGAGCCAATATCCTCAGGACAATATGACAGAGATTGCCTTTGCAGGAAGATCCAATGTGGGAAAATCTTCGCTGCTCAACCTTATTACCAATCGTAAGAGTCTTGCGAGAGTGTCGGGAAGTCCGGGAAAAACCAGAACCATAAATTTTTACCTTGTTAACGATTCTTTTAGAATCGTGGACTTGCCGGGATACGGATACGCTAAGGTATCGAAAAGCGTGACTGAAAACTGGGGAGAAATGATGGAAGAATATTTCCAAAACAGACAGGGTTTAAAAAAGGTGGTGCAGCTTGTAGACGTGCGGCACGCACCGTCAGCTCAGGATGTTCAGATGTATGATTACCTGAGACATTACAGCCTTGACGGATTGGTAGTTGCAACCAAAGCAGACAAGGTTTCCAGAAATGAATTACAAAAGTGTATTAAAACCATAAGACAAACATTAAAACTCGAACCTGAAGATTTAGTTATTCCGGTGTCGTCTCTTAAAAGGGAAGGTCACGATAAGCTCCTTTCAGAAATTGAAAAAATATTGGAGGAATAGATGCAATTTTTGAGTTTTAGGTTTATAATAAACAGGATAAAAGCGATAAAAAGCATGATGAAAGATAAGACCGTACCGAAGCGAAAAAAGGCTTTAATAATATTCGGCATTATCTATTTGTGCTTGCCTGTGGACTTAATACCGCCGGTTTTATTTCCCATAGGGTTTTTGGATGATTTAATATTATGGATATGGATTATTACTCATCTGAAAGATACATTGGATCAATATTGGAACGGCGAAAAAACTGTAGACTATTCTAAAGACTTTAAATCTGAAAATTTGGTTGAAGGTGTAGAGTTTGAGGTAAATAATAATGAAAGTAACGATGGCATAAAAAAAGAGGAGTAAAGAAAATGCAGGACAACGTAGTAGGGAAAGTATTATTTACAAAGGAGCAGATTGAGCAAAGGGCAGCAGAACTGGGCGCACAGATTGCAAAGGACTACGAGGGCGAGGAAGTTTATATTGTAGGAACTTTGAGAGGTGCGGTAGTTTGGATGGCGGACATGATGAAGAATATCACCAACGATGCGGAAATAGATTTCATTATGGCCTCAAGCTACGGCTCAGGGACTTCCACATCGGGCGTTGTAAAAATTAAAAAAGATCTGGAAGGTGATATTTACGGAAAAAACGTAATAATCATCGAAGACATTGTAGATACGGGAACCACGCTGAAACATTTGAAAACATACCTTGCTGACAGAAATCCCAAAAGCATAAAAATTTGTACGCTTCTGGATAAACCGTCGAGAAGAATGGTAGACATTAAAGCAGACTATGTAGGTTTTGAAATTGATAATCTGTTTGTAATAGGCTACGGACTGGACTATGATCAAAAGTACAGGAATTTACCTTATATCAGTTATCTTGAAGGCTAAAGAAAGCCGCGCAAGCGACCAAAAGCTTTCTTGAAATAAATAGTTAATTTATACGTAAAGGAGATACATAAATGGCATACGAAGTAAAAATTGGTTTATCAAATAAACACATTCATTTAAGCGAAGAACATATTGAGGCTTTATTCGGAAAAGGTCACAAGCTCACTCCAACCAAGCCGTTAGTACAGCCGGGTCAGTTCGCATGTGAAGAAAAAGTAGACATCGTTGGTCCTAAATCAACCTTAAAAGGCGTAAGAGTGCTTGGACCTGCAAGACCTGAAACTCAAGTTGAGCTTGCTATGACCGATGCAAGAACAATCGGCATTAAAGCTCCTGTAAGAGAATCAGGAAAACTGGCAGGAACTCCGGGATGTACAGTAGTCGGACCTTGCGGTACAGTTGAACTTGACCACGGAGTAATGGTAGCTTTAAGACATGTTCATTTAAACGACGAGCAGGCTGCTGAAGCAGGCGTTAAGGACGGCGATGTTGTAAGCATTAAAATCGAAGGTGAGAGAGGTTTAACATTTGACAATGTTCTTGTAAGGGCCGGTTCAAAACACGAAAGAGAAGTTCATCTTGATACTGACGAAGGAAATGCAGCAGGATGTGGACCTGATTCAGTATGCACAATTATTAAATAGTTTATTTTGTTAATAGAAAAGGGTAACGGCAACTGGGGTCATTACCCCTTTCTTTGTATATGAGGGAGTAATTTTGTGAAGATATTTAACAGAATATGTTCGATAATTGTAATATTTACCATATCAGCCTTCATAATTAGCTTTTCACAAAATCTGGTTTTTAGATCTGAGAGCGTATATGGATTTTACTTTAACGACTCACGTGCGGTAGATAAAATCCGTACATCTTTAAGCAGCAATGAAATGGCTGATGAGATTGCAAGCTTTATGGGTTCATGGATGCCGGAAAAATTTGAGATACTGGAATATACCGGATATGATTATGAAAGCGTTTTTACAGAAGAAGAAGGACAAAATATGATGGCTGCCAAACGAGCGATCGACGTAAGCGGTATTGTTTGCGTAGTAAGTCTGATTTTGACCGCAGCGATTTACGTGTATTTTCTTAGAAACGAGAGAAAAAAAGTACTGTCGGATATGTATAAGATAAGCATGGGTCTTACATTGGCGCTGGCAGTCCTTGAGATGATGGTGATTTCTACACATCAGGGGAGGGAAAAACTGTTTGAAGTCATAGGAATTGTTCCAATGGACGAGGGGTCTCAGATTTTGACTCTGCTTGGAACTGATTTTATAAACATGGCGTCAGTTTTCCTTATAATAGTTACTTTAATTGTATCAGGAGCTGCCACATATATAAATTTTTTACTTACCAGACCTCCTAGACTGTTTTATTAGCGGAGCATGGATAATAGTAAAAATATAGCCTTATTAAAGCATCTAAGACTGATTAAGTAAGATAGAAAGAGAAAAAACAAGGAGGATTATATGGTTTATATACATTTAGCCGAAGGCTTTGAAGAAATCGAAGCATTAACTGTGGTTGACCTGCTTAGAAGGGCAGAGGTTCCTGCCAATCTGGTTTCAGTCACAGAAAAAAAGATTGTCAAGGGCGCGCATGGCATAAAGGTGGAAGCCGATGTGATGTTTAACCAAGCTGATTATGATAAATGCGACATGATTGTCCTTCCGGGAGGGCTTCCGGGCACCTATGGGCTTAGAGATCATGCAGGTTTATGCAGCAGGATTAAGGAATTTAATCTCAACGGAAAGAAAATTTCTGCTATTTGCGCTGCACCTATGGTTCTGGGAGGTTTAGGAATCCTCAAAGGAAAAAAGGCGACCATTTACCCCGGAATGGAAGAATATCTTACAGGCGCAGAAGCAATAAATGAGAAAGTAGTTAAAGATGGAAATATAATTACATCTCAAGGGCCGGGTACTGCCATAGAATTTGCACTTGCAATAGTAGAGACCATCTGCGGAACGGATTATGCAGAAAGTTTGAGAAAGGACTTAATTTTAAAATAGATGAATTATAAAGTAGATTATCACATTCACTCGTATTACTCTGATGGAACAATGAGTCCTGTTGAATTAGTCAGAAAGTATCACGATGATGAATACGAAATAATTTCCATTACAGATCATGACGGAATCGGAGGGATTCAGGAAGCTCTAATAGCCGGCGAAGCATTAAAGATCAAGGTCGTTCCCGGAATAGAGCTTTCAACTGAATATCACGGACATGAAATACATCTGCTGGGATATTATTTTGACACGCAGAATCCTCAGCTTATTGAGAAACTGAACGAACTCAGGGAAAGCCGACGCCGTCGTAACCTGCGCCTCTTAGATAAGCTGAAAGAACTTGGATATGACATAACTATTGAGGAGCTGGAAAGCAGATCGAAGACGGGTTATATAGGTAAACCGAACATTGCCAGACTGATGGTTGAAAAAGGGTATATTTCCAATGTTTCTGAAGCGTATGAGCCGGGTAAAATTTTTGAATCGCCCCAGCTTAAGGAAATTCGACGCGAAAAGATGGATACTATCGACGCCATTAAATTGGTAAATACAGCGGGCGGCATAGGAGTTGTGGCGCATCCTGGCAAAATTAAAGGTCTTGGACCAAAAGGCAGCGACGAGTATTGGAACAATATGGATAGCCTAATCAGAGATCTTAAAAAAGCCGGGCTTAAAGGACTTGAATGTTATCATCCTTCTCACACTGAGGAAGATGCGCTTAAATTTGTCGTGCTGGCAGGGAAATATCATCTGCACATTACGGAAGGCTCGGATTTTCATGGAGATAAATAGCTAAAAATCTCTATTTTGAACCGGAATTTATTAAGCAAATAGTAAAAACAGAAAAAGCCGTCAAGGATAAAATGCGCGCTTGGGTATCCTTGGCGGCTTTCTATTTCTGGCGCGAATCCTACAATTAAAATTAAAAAAATTATGTAAAAAGTAAAAAAATATTATAAACAACTTCCGCAGACAGGTGGAAGTATGGTATAATAGTTCCGATGGTTATACCGGCGTTGCCACAGGGATGGGACTATAATTTAAACTGCGTTCATATAAGGAAGAAACTATTTAAAAGTTACTATAAAAGTAAGCGAAACGCCGAGCTGGGAGGAACTGATGAAACCGATATATAGTAGGGTATTGCTTAAAATCAGCGGTGAGGCGCTGGCAGGAAGCGAGCGATTTAGAATAAACGAGGAAATGACCCGAAAAGTCGCTAAGGAAGTAAAACAGATTCATGATTTAGGAGTTCAAGTTGCCATTGTAGTAGGTGGTGGAAACTTCTGGAGAGGAAGAACCAGCAAGGACATGGACAGAGCAACAGCCGACTATATGGGGATGCTTGCTACAGTTATGAATTCATTAGCGCTTCAAGATGCTTTTTTGGCTTTGGGAGTTCCTGCGAGAGTTCAGACCGCCATCGAAATGCGGCAGATAGCCGAACCTTATGCCAGAAGAAAGGCTCTTAGCCATCTTGAACACGGCGATGTAGTCATTTTTGGAGCAGGTACGGGAAGCCCGTTCTTTTCAACCGATACGGCAGCAGCTCTAAGAGCGGCTGAAATGGACGCAGATGTAATACTGCTTGCAAAAAATGTTGACGGAGTTTATGACAAGGATCCGGCGATCTACCCTGACGCCAAGAGGTTTGATGAACTTACACACATGGAAGTTGTGGAAAAAGACTTAAAGGTTATGGACCTTACAGCGGCAACTCTCTGTAAGGATAACAATATTTCAATTCATGTATTTGCAATTGCAGAAGAAGGAAACGTACTTAAGGCGATTGCAGGAGAAAGAATAGGAACAGTAATCAAGTAAGCCAAAATCTGGAGGGAAAAATATGGATACTATTAAAAAGAACCTGGAAGAAAGAAGCAAAAAGACTATTTCTGTTTTAAAGGAAGATTTAAATACAGTAAGAGCAGGAAGAGCTAATCCGGCTTTACTGGATAAAATTACGGTAGAATATTACGGAAGTCCTACACCGCTTAAAAATATTTCTAACATTTCCGTTCCTGACCCAAGGACTCTGATGATTTCGCCTTTCGACCCTAAATCAATTTCAGAAATAGAAAAGGCTATAAACGTTGCCAATATAGGGATTAATCCTTCTAACGATGGCAAGTGTATCAGACTGGTAATTCCTCAGGTTACAGAGGAACGCAGAAAAGAATTAACCAAGACGGTTAAGAAGATGGGCGAAGATAGTAAAGTAGCCATAAGAAATCTGAGAAGAGATGCTAACGACAATCTGAAGAAGCTTGAAAAGAATCATGAAATCACTTAAGATGATTTGAAAAAGGCTCTTGACGATATCCAAAAAGCAACAGAGAAAACCATCAAAGAAATTGATGAAGTAGTTGCTTTAAAAGAAAAGGAAATTATGGAAGTATAGTATAATCTTACTTTTAGGTTCCCAAAATACTAATAAAAATATGTGGCTGCTTCTAAAGGCAGCCGCATTTCTTAATAGGAGAAGTTATGTGCGAGGTTACAAGTGTGCCTCGTCACGTTGCTGTTATTATGGACGGCAACGGACGCTGGGCAGAAAAAAATAATGTGTCAAGGCTTGCGGGACACAATCAGGGTATGCTGGCTATGAAAGAGATAATAAAGAAAGCCGATGTGATGGGCATTAAGTATCTGACTGTGTATGCTTTTTCTACAGAAAATTGGAAACGCTCCCGGGAGGAAGTGGGAGGAATTTTCAATCTTCTTGTGAAATTTGTGGGGAGCGAGCTGAATGAACTTAATGAAAACAACGTGAAAGTTCACATATTGGGAGAATATACTGAAAAAGTACCTCAAAAAGCTGTTGAAAGCATTGAAAAATCTCTTCAGACAACATCTGAAAATGATGGACTTCAATTCAGTATAGCACTTAATTACGGCAGCAGAATGGAAATTACAAGAGCTGTGAAAAAAATAGGAGAGCAAATAGCCGCCGGCAGACTTAAACCGGAAGAAATAAACGATAAATTGATTTCTGCAAATCTTTACACAGGAGATGAAAACAACAATATCCCTGATCCGGATCTGATAATTAGAACGAGCGGAGAAGAGAGGCTTTCCAACTTTCTGCTGTGGCAGGCAGCATACAGCGAATTTGCCTTTACAGATTCTCTTTGGCCTGAATTTACTCCCAATGAGTTTGAAAGAATTGTTCAGGAGTTTTCCAACAGAAGACGAAGATTCGGCGGAAGATAAAAAGGCTTCGTATAAAAGGATTGAACCGGAAAGGATTTAGGATATGAAAACAAGGATTATTTCTGCATGCGTCATGCTGCCGTTACTCATACTGGTATATCTGGGCGGGTATTGGCTGATGGCGGCTGCATTTGTAGTAGGGATTATAGGACTGCATGAATTTTATAAAGGTTTTGAAGCCGCAGATGCTAAACCTTGCAGGCTCATTGGATATGCCGCCGGGGCATTATTATATATTTTCAACATTGCTTTTAAGGACAATTATATTTTTATAATGCTGTGGATAGCGGCTGTTGTTATGGCCTGCATGATTTACGGATTCAATGTGGAGGAGAGAAAGCTGCCCGATATGACTTCCACACTTATGGGAATCATGTACACCGTTTTTCTGTCTTTCCATATCGTACTTATCGACCAATCATCTTTCGGTTTGGTTATTTGGCTGGTATTTCTGTCAGCTTTCGGTACGGATATTATGGCATACTTTACGGGAATGGCGCTTGGAAAACATAGACTTTGCCCTAAGCTAAGCCCTAAGAAAAGCGTAGAAGGAGCTGTGGGCGGCGTATTGGGAAGTGTAGTTTTGTGCGGTCTGTTTGGATACTTTTTAATGGAAGATTCAATTATGCTTTGCCTTTTGATTGGTTTATTCGGCAGTATAGTTGCACAGCTTGGAGACCTTTCAGCATCGGCATTTAAGCGTCAGATGGGAATTAAAGATTACGGCAATCTGATTCCCGGACACGGCGGCATACTTGACAGATTCGACAGTGTTTTGTTCACCGCTCCTGTGGTATTTTACTGTATAGAGCTTTTATCATAAAGTAAAAGGATTTAAGAATGAAAAAAATAAGCATTTTGGGAAGCACGGGTTCTGTCGGAACTCAGAGCCTTGAAGTGATAAGAAACAACAGAGAACTTTTTAAGGTAGAAGTTTTAACTTGTGGAAGCAATGTAGAACTTCTTTCGGAACAGATAAGAGAATTTAAACCTGCTATGGCGGTGACTGCAAGTCAGGAGGATGCCCTTTACCTGTCTAAAAAGTTTCCCGGTGTGGAATTTAGCTGGGGCAGTCAAGGTCTTATTGAGGCGGCGACTCAAGGCTGCGACATGGTTCTCAACGCATTAATGGGAATGAGAGGTCTTGAGCCCACATATTATGCAATAAAGGCGGGGAAAGATATAGCTTTGGCTAACAAGGAAACTTTAGTTGCAGGGGGCAAACTGATTATGGATGAAGTTTCCCGAAAAAATATAAAATTGCTTCCCGTAGACAGCGAACACAGCGCTATTTTTCAGTGTCTTGAGGGGAATCGAAACCGCCCGGTTAAAAAAATTTTGCTTACAGCTTCCGGAGGACCTTTCAGGGGATATTCTTTGGAAGAATTGGAAAAAGTAACTTTAGAGCAGGCTTTAAAGCATCCAAAATGGTCTATGGGATCTAAGATAACCATAGATTCGGCAACCATGATGAACAAGGGACTTGAAGTTATTGAAGCTAAATGGCTTTTCGGAATAGAAGCTGACGACATTCAGATTTTAGTTCATCCGCAGAGCATAGTCCATTCAGCAGTGGAATTTATGGACACTTCGGTAATAGCACAGATGGGCGTGCCGGATATGAAAATTCCCATCAGTCTGGCTCTCGGATACCCGGATAGACTGGCAAGCAGCGAACCCGGACTTGACTTTTTTTCTCAAGGAGCAAATTTAACGTTTGAAAAACCTGATACCGGGGTTTTCAAATGTATAGGGCTTGCTTACGATGCGATAAAGGCAGGCGGAAGCTATCCGGTAGTTTTAAACGGAGCAAACGAGGTTTTGGTAGACCTTTTCCTGAATAAAAAAATAAGGTTTATTCAAATTCAAAACACGCTGGAAAGAATCCTTGATGATCACAAGGCTTGTTATAATCTGCAGCTTGAGGACATCTTGGAAATCGACAGCAAAGTCAGAAAGAGCGTAAAGGAGTATTTGGATTAATGAAAACAGCAATATTAGCTATTTTATTGTTTTGTATAATGATTTTTCCCCACGAATTGGGGCATTTTATTGCCGCAAAGAAAGTGGGCATAAAAGTAAATGAATTTGCTTTCGGCATGGGGCCTGCCATATGGAAGAAGCAAAGAGGCGAAACCTTATACAGTATCAGGCTTCTGCCTATAGGCGGATTTTGTGCCATGGAAGGAGAAGACGGAGATTCAACTGAGCCGAGGTCTTTTGCAAACAAAAAACCGTGGCAGAAGATAGTGGTTTTGGCAGCAGGTTCGTTCATGAACGTAGTCTGCGCTATAGTGATAATGTCTCTTGTGGTTGGCATTATGGGATTTACCACTACTACTATAGAAGAAGCAACGGCAGGTATGCCGGCGGCAGAAGCAGGAATTTTGCAGGGGGACAAAATTCTGAAAATAAACGATACGCAAATAGAACAATGGACCGATGTTGCTGAAGCGATTCAGGAGTCCGGCAGCCAGACCGTAAACGTGGAAGTAAAACGCGGTTCGGAAATTAAGACTCTCTCAATTACTCCTCAGTTAACCACCGGAGTAGATTCTCTTGGAAACCAGGTTGAAAGCTATGTGCTGGGAATAACCTGTAAAATAAGCCATAGCCCGATAAAGGCTGTGATAAACGGAGTGAAGTCTACGTGGAATATGACTAAAACAATGTTTGCATCCATAAAAATGCTTATTACGGGAGAGGCAGGCGTGAACGACCTTTCGGGTCCTGTAGGCATGGTAAACATGGTAAGTCACACATCTGAATATGGTTTTTGGTATTACGGTTTTTTAACTGCGTTTATATGTATCAACTTGGCAGTAGTAAATATGCTTCCGTTTCCGGCTCTTGACGGAGGAAGAATTATATTTGTAATATATAGCGCAATCACGGGAAGGAAAGTCAGCGAAAGGGTTGAAGGAGCCATTCATTTTACGGGAATGATGCTCTTATTTGGACTGATGATCTATGTATCAATAAACGATGTTGCAAGATTGTTCGGAATCTAAAGATTTATCTCAGAGAGATGTTGCTTTAGCTGAACAATCTGGCATTAAAATAAAGCAATTATTAAAGAAATCAAAATTGGAAGGAACAGCAAGTGATGTCGAAGAGTGTCAGAATAGGTGATATTTTTATAGGCGGAGGAAATCCTGTTACAATTCAGTCCATGACCAATGTGGACTCAAGAGACGAAAAAGCTTTGCTAAAGCAGATAGCAAGACTTACCGATGCCGGATGTGAAATCGTTAGAATCGCTGTGCCCGATATGGAAGCTGCCGACACTTTCGGAACAGTCAAATCAAAACTTTTGGCTGTAGGAAACAGAGTGCCGCTGGTGGCAGATATACATTTCGATTATCGCCTTGCTATTGCCGCCATTAAGGCAGGAGCTGATAAAGTACGGATTAATCCCGGAAATATAGGATCACTGGATAAAGTCCGCGCAGTAGTTGAGACTGCAAGGATGTGGGAAATACCCATAAGAGTGGGAGTCAACTCAGGGTCACTGGAAGCGCCTTTGTTTAAAAAATACGGCGCTGTTACTGCCGAAGGCTTGGCTGAAAGCGCTCTTGCCAATTTGAAAATTATTGAGGACTTGGGATACGATAATCTCGTGGTTTCCATAAAGTCCTCAGATGTAAAGATGAATTATGAGGCCCATAAGCTCTTAGCGGCAGGAACAGATCATCCTATACATATAGGTATAACTGAAGCGGGGACTTTGGCGCGAGGAAAAGTTAAGTCAGCGGTTGGTATAGGCGCGCTGCTTCTTGAAGGAATAGGAGATACCATGCGCGTTTCATTGACCGGAGATCCTGTTGAAGAAGTATATTTTGCAAAAGAAATCCTGCGAAGCATCGGACTTAGAAAATCGACAATCGATTTGATTTCATGCCCTACATGCGGCAGAACTAAGGTGGATTTGGAAAGGTTGGCATCGGAAGTTGAAAAAGGTATAGAACCGATTGAAAAGAGACTTGCCGAACAAGGTAAGCCATCTGTTAAGGTGGCTGTAATGGGTTGCGCCGTTAACGGTCCGGGAGAAGCCAGAGAGGCCGATTTCGGTGTGGCCGGAGGAAATGGAAAAGGACTTATTTTTGCCAAGGGGAAAATATTAAAAACTGTACCCGAAGCAGACATAGTTAGTGAGTTATTAAAACTGATAGAGGAAAACACATGCGGAATTTAATCGACAGCGTTGTGAACTGGGATCAGATTGGCAGCGGAAATCGAGATAAAAGTGAATATAAATATGAACTTGGAAAGGGTGTTATACATAAAGAAAGCGGAGTACTTAGTCTTCCCGTTACGCTGAACTTCATAATACCTTTTTTGGACTGTGAAAAAATAAAAGCATTGATAATAAACAAACTGGACATAATAAAGGATGTGGAATTCAAATTTAAATATGAAAACATGATTCTAGATAAAAAAGAAATCATAGGTATGTACATACCATACATGATACATGAACTGAACGGTTCTTTTGTGGCGGTGACTAAGGCGATAGATGAAAAAGATTTTGACTTTGAAGGAGATAAACTTACTATTCGATCTTTGGGGAACTTTGCCACCCAGCAGCTTAATTTAAGAGTTGCCAATGAATTCAAGGGTTTGCTTTTCGCTGACTTTGGAATTAAGGTGGAAGTGGAATTTGAAAATAACGAGGAACTTTATAAAGAAAAAGAAAGACATTTTCAGGAAAGTGAAGCTCGTGATATTGAAAATTCTTTAAGGGAGCAGTCAGAGGAACTTAAAAGCAGAGCCGTCGAAAGAGCGAAATCTTTGGCAGGACAGGGCAGAAATACAGGCGAAGCCATGGATGGAACCACAAATAACCGACAAAAAGGCAATGGAGGAATAAGGTCAAACGGTGGTAAAGGCCAATGGCGCAGGAAAGAGAAGGAACTTCCGGCTGATGGAAACCGCATAATGGGTCGAGGAATAAATGGCGAAAAGAACACAGATCTCAGAGATATTGACCCTAAGCAGGGAACTGTTATTGTGGAAGGTATTTTGTTTAAGAAGGACAGCCGAGTTATAAGAAGCGGCAGCTATCTTGCCACATTGCTAATTACTGATAACAGAACTACAATATGCTGCAAGGCTTTTGTCACCGAAAAAAAATGGGGAGAGATAGATGAGCTGCTTAAATCAGGCGACGCCATAAAGGTTCAGGGTGAGGTTCAGTTTGATACTTTCGAGAATCTTAACGTGATTATGTTTAAGGAAATCGAAAAACTTGAAAAAAATCAGGGCAGGCAGGACAATTGTCAATATGGCAAGCGCGTGGAACTTCACTTACATACCAAAATGAGCGCGATGGATGGATTAAACGAACCTGACGCAGTAGTCAAACAAGCCGTAGCATGGGGACATCCTGCTGTGGCGATTACCGACCACGGCGTAGTGCAGTCTTTCCCCGATGCGGCTAAAGAGGCTAAAAAGCAGCGCGAAAAGGGCAATAACATAAAAATTATCTATGGACTGGAAGGGTATGTTTTCGACGATTCCGACTGCATCAGAGAAGACGGTTCCATAGACTATAAGAAAAAACACACCAATCATATTATTATTCTGGCAAAAAACCAAGAAGGTTTAAAGAACATATATAAACTGGTATCTTTGTCTCATCTGAACTATTTCTACAGAAGACCGCGGCTTCCTAAGTCTGTAATCCAAAAGCATAGAGAAGGGCTTATTATAGGTTCTGCATGTGAAGCAGGCGAAGTATTCCGTTCCATACTTGACGAGCTTCCCGCTGATGAACAGGAAAGAATAGCGGAATTTTACGATTATCTTGAGATACAACCTATAATAAACAATCAGTTTCTCATAGAGCAAGGCAGAATTGCTGATAAAGAAGGATTGAGAGAACTTAACAGAAAGGTCATAGCTTTGGCGGACAAGCTGGGTAAACCTGTAGTTGCTACTACCGACGCTCATTATGATAAGCCTGAATCTGCCATATACAGAAATATTTTGATGGCAGGTCAAGGTTATAAGGATGCTGAAAACGGTCAAGGTCTTTACATGAGAACTACCGATGAAATGTTGGAAGAATTCAGTTATCTGGGTGAGGAGCGTGCCCGTCAGGTGGTGATTGATAATACTAATATGATAGCGGATATGATAGATGAAATTCTCCCCGTACCTAAGGGGAAATATCCGCCTAAGATTGCAGGTGCAGAAGAAACTTTGCGCAGGACATGCATGGAAAACGCCCATAGAATATATGGCGACCCTCTGCCTGAGGAAATAGGTCAGCGTCTTGAAAAGGAATTGAGTTCCATCATCAACAACGGCTATGCGGTTATGTACGTTTCGGCGCAGATGTTGGTACAGAAATCTCTTTCAGATGGATATTTGGTAGGTTCAAGAGGTTCAGTAGGTTCATCATTTGCCGCTACCATGGCAGGCATTACTGAAGTGAACCCCCTCGACCCTCACTATATATGCCCGAAATGCAAATATCTTGAGTGGGGTGATAAAAACCTTTATGACTGCGGTATAGATATGCCGCCTAAAGTGTGCCCTGAATGTGGAACTCCTTTTAACCAAGACGGCTATACCATACCTTTTGAAACTTTCCTCGGATTTGACGGCGATAAAGAGCCGGATATAGACTTAAACTTCGCAGGAGAGTATCAGCCTGTAGCTCATAAGTACGTGGGAACCATATTCGGAGAAAAGAATGTTTATAAAGCAGGTACGGTAGGTACTGTAGCGGAGAAAACAGCTTACGGTTACGTTATGAAGTTCTTTGAAGAACGTCAGCTCCCGATTAATAAGTTTGAGGCTGACAGGCTGACCCAATGTTGCACAGGTGTAAAGAGAACCACCGGTCAGCATCCTGGAGGAATTATAATTGTGCCTGACGACCATGAGATATATGAGTTTTGTCCTGTTCAGCATCCTGCCAACGATGTGAATTCAGATATTATAACTACTCACTTCGATTATCATAAGATTGATGAAAACCTTTTAAAACTTGACATCCTCGGCCACGATGTGCCGTCTATGATACGTCAGCTTCAAGACATGACAGGAGTTGACCCATTGAAGGTTTCTTTGACAGACAGAAAAGTTCTGAGCATTTTCAACGGTATAGAAGCGTTGGATATTAAGGATCCCGATTATAAATTTACTCATGGAAGCTATGCTATTCCCGAATTCGGAACATCCTTTGTACGCCAGATGCTCGACGATACTAAGCCGGACAAGTTTGCAGACTTGGTGCGTATTTCTGGATTTTCCCATGGTACTGACGTATGGCTGAACAACGCTCAGGATTACATAAGGAGCGGTGTTGCCACAATGCGTGAAGTTATCTCCACACGTGACGACATTATGAACTATCTCATGCTTAAAGGCATAGAAAATAAAATGTCTTTCAAAATAATGGAGGATGTGCGTAAAAATCGGCCGCTTAAAGAGGAACAATTGGCGGTTATGAAGGAGCATGGAGTTCCCGATTGGTACATTGATTCATGTATTAAAATTCAATACATGTTCCCCCGTGCTCATGCGGTAGCTTATGTAATGATGTCATTCCGAATGGCATGGTATAAGGTCTACTATCCAGCGGAGTTTTACGCTACATATTTTACTACCAAGGCTGCAAATTTCGATGAAGAAACCATACTTAAAGGTCCAGAGGCAGTGCTGGAAAAAATGGAGTTAATCGATGCTAAGGGAAACAATGCTACGCCGAAAGAAAAAGATGAGTATATAGTTCTTGAGGTTGCGTACGAAATGTATGCCCGCGGCTATGAATTTACACCGGCAAGGCTTGGAAAATCTTATGCAACCAAGTTCTGGGTTGAAGACGGAAAGGTTCTTTTGCCATTCGTTGCCATTGAAGGAGTGGGCGAAACCGCCGCTGTGTGCTTGGCAGATGAGTATGAAAAAAAGACTTACGATACCATTGAAGAGGCAGTAATAAGAGCTAAACTAAATAGAACTGCTGCGGAAAGATTGAGAAATCACGGAGTATTTCAGGGACTTCCAGAGACTGATCAACTTAGTATGTTTTAAATTTTCTCTTATGATTGGCGGGCTGTTTATACGTGATTTTTCACAGAAAAAATATTTTTTAAATTTTTCCTCTCGAAATTTTAAAAAAAATATGTTATAATTATAAATAACACAACGTGCAGTTTGCTTTGCGGGAATGTAAGTCCGGTTGTAAGGCTGCACGTTCTTTGTTAGTGTTAAACTTCATTTGATGTGTATAGGATGAAGATGCAAAAGGGCGGCGGCCTACGCAGAAAGGCTTTGTGGATGTATAAGATTGGCGATATTGTAGTTTACGGAACCGAAGGGCTTTGCGAAATATGTGACATCACTGAAAAAACATTTGGCAAAGAAAATATAGAATATTATGTTTTGCGGCCAAAGAATAAAATTGAGGAAACCGTATACGTTCCGAAAAATAATGAAAAGATTTTAACTAGAATGAGGCACATTCTTACCAGAGATGAAGCAAATGCTCTGCTGGAAGCCACGATGGAGGACTCACAGGAGTGGGTTGTGTGCGACAGAGACAGAATGAAGCTTTATAAAGATATTCTTCTTTATGGAAGCAGCAAGGATATTTTGCAAATGACAAGAACTTTGTATTTGCATCAGCTGGAGCAGTTGGAAGTAGGTAAAAAACTTCATGCGGCAGATGAGCGTTTCCTAAGAGATGCAGAGAAGATGTTGTTTGAAGAATTAGCATACGTATTTAACATTTCGATAGAAGAAGTGCTGCCTATGATAATTGAAAAGAAAGAGGCTACAGCATAGCCTTAACATTTAACATAAGGAGTTGCCGCTTTGATTAATAAAATTTTATTAACCGGAGCGACAGCTCCTTTTATACTTGGAGGAAAAGTAATGGAGATGGATTTTGCC
>CAZYWO010000004.1:0-41026 GCA_964651095.1 uncultured Oscillospiraceae bacterium
CACGCAAAAACCCGCAGGATTTCAAGTTCGTAGCATAACGAAAGATACGGCGCAGTACCTTTATCGGTACTGCACCGTATCCCCTACATAATTACTTCCTTATCTGGCTGTGCCAAATTGCGGATTGCGTTTTTTAATAATAAATCATGTATTCAATACAGTTATAACTCTTCAGCAAGATCATAGATTAGTCTTTCCGTCTTTTCCCATCCAAGGCAAGGGTCTGTGATAGACTTGCCGTAAAAGTTTTCGCCTATAGCCTGACAGCCGTCTTCAATATAGCTTTCAATCATAAGTCCTTTAACCATCTTGCGAATATCGTCATTGTAACGCATGGAATGAATAACTTCCTTAGAAATTCTTATCTGCTCAAGATAATTTTTGCCGGAATTTGCGTGGTTTGTATCTACAACAATTGCAGGATTTTCAAGATCCTCCTTATGATACATATCACACACAGTAATAAGGTCCTCATAATGGTAGTTAGGCAGCGACTGTCCCCGCTTGTTAACATATCCTCTGAGAATTGCATGAGCGTAAGGATTTCCTTTGCTGGTAACTTCCCAGTTTCTATAAATAAAGGTATGTGAACTTTGTGCTGCCACCAAAGAGTTCATCATCACTGAAAAATCTCCGCTGGTAGGGTTTTTCATTCCGACAGCTATGGAAAGGCCGCTGGCGGTAAGCCTATGCATCTGATCCTCTACAGATCTGGCCCCAACTGCAACATAAGAAAGCAAATCGGATAAGTACCTGTGCTGTTCAGGATAAAGCATTTCATCGGCACATGTAAATCCAGTCTCTTTAAGGGCTCTGATATGAGTTTCTCTGACGGCAATTATGCCCTTTAACATGTCTTCATTCATATTTGGGTCAGGTTGATGAAGTAAACCTTTATATCCCTTTCCTGTGGTTCTTGGCTTGTTGGTATACACTCTAGGCACGATAAAAATCTTATCTTTTACCTTTTCCTGCACAGGCTTCAGCCTTGAAATATAGTCCAGTACCGCCTCTTCATTGTCAGCAGAACACGGTCCGATTATGAGCATAAATTTACTTGATCTTCCGCTTAGAATATCTTTAATTTCTTTATCTCTTTCCTTTTTTATCTTTTTAAATTCTTCTGTAATAGGAAACATCTCCTTAATATCTTTAGGAATAGGAAGCTTCCTCTTAAATTCCATATTGTTCATATACTAGTCCTCCGGTTTTTCTTTTTCAAATAAAGCTCGTCTTGCTTTAGAGCGTCTCATCATGTCTTTAATGCCTTCTTTGTCTGCTTCCATGAGCATTCTCTCCAGTTTAGAAAATTCCATGGTAAAAAGTTTCATCTGATGGAGAAGCGAATCCTTATTATCTAGGAAAAGTTCACTCCACATAACATCGTCGATATAGGCGATTCTTGTCAAATCTCTAAAAGAGTCGCCTGTATAATCCTGAAGGTTTTCCGTGTCATTACAGGTCATAAGTGTCATAGCGATGCAGTGAGTAAGCTGTGAAACAAAGCCTATCATCTCATCATGCTCATAAGGCGGCAATTCAGACACTTTGGCAAAATCAAGGATCTCACCGATCTGACGGCAGGTTTCTTTAGCATTTTCAGTATTTTTTTCCGTTGGCACCACGATGTAGTTGGCAGCATAAAACTTTTTCTCATCACTGTTTTTAATTCCAAGCTTCTCGCCTCCTGCCATAGGATGGGCTGCAATATATTCACAGTCTTTCCTAAGCATACGCTGTACATCGTCTACTACGCATCCCTTTACACCGGTTACGTCGGTAATGATTGCGCCGCTTTTAAAATACTTTTGATTAGCTTCAATCCACTCCTTGAAAATATGCGGATAAAGAGCAAAAATCACTATGTCTGCAGAACCGATAAGTTCTGCGTCAACTTCAGTTGAACCATTTTTTATAATGTTGTTTTCAAGTGCAAAATCAATAGTCTGTTTGTCGGCATCGATGGCATTTACAAGAAAGCCTTTTTTAGTTAAACCCTTAGCATAGCTTCCCCCTATTACACCTAGACCGACTATCAAAATATTCGTATCCTTAGTTATCTTCAATTTCTCTTACCTCAATTCCAAGAGAGGCAAGCTTTTCAAAAAAGTCGGGAAAACTTTTCGTCACAGCTTCCGCTCCTTCTATTATTCCGCCTGTTAAAGTCAGCAGCACCGCCTCGGACATTACAATTCTGTGGTCGTTATAACCAAAAAGAGGTTCCAAAGGCGCTTCAAACTTTACAGGATATATTACAATTTCATCTTCGTAAACAGTTACCGAAACCCCAAATTTTCTAAGGACAGCAGCCATTACTTCGCCGCGGTCGCTTTCCTTAATTTTAAGACGCTTTGTCCCCGAAAATACGCCTCCGCTTTTAGCCGCAGCAACGGCAAAAATTACAGGTCCTAAATCGGGACAATCGGAAAGGTTCAGCGTCGGTGTCCCTATATTTAACTGTTCAAACATTTTGGAATAGACTCTGTCTCCTTGAATACTGTCAGGCTCCAGGTTTCCAATTTTTACTTCTCCTCCGAAAAGGTTTAATGCTTCAAAAAAAGCAGCATTAGAATAATCTCCCTCAACACATGCCTCAACGGCATGGTATCGCTGTCCGCCTTTGACGTATATGGTATTTTCATCTTGCCAGCGAACTTTCACACCAAAAATCGAAAGAGCTGAAATTGTCATATCTATATATGATCTGCTCTCAATCGGCGGTGCAATCGTCAGTACGCTGTCTGCCTCAAGCAGAGGCAGTGCAAACAAAAGACCGCTTATGAACTGGCTTGATACGTTACCTGCCAATTTATAATTTCCCGGTTTAAGAGGTCCTTTAAGCATTACGCTGTTATCATCCTGCGAAAAAATCAATCCTCGCTCATCGCATATTGTCTTATATATACCCAGCGGGCGTTTCATTAAACTCTCGCTGCCGCAAAGAACAGCGTTAGCCCCGGAAATTAAACATAAAGGCACAAAAAATCTTAATGTGCTGCCGCTTTCCCTGCACTGCAAAATCTTTTCCGGTGCGGCATTTCTCACATCAGTACCTGTTACCGTTATGGTATCCCCATCTCGCTTACATTTAGCTCCTATTGCATCAAGGCAATCTATAGTAGCCAAAACATCTTTTGATTCAGCAATACCGTGAATTACGGAAACTCCATCCGCAAGACCTGCGCATATAAGCAATCTGTGCGCCATGCTTTTTGACGGCGGAGCTTCTACAAAGCCTCTTGCTGTGCCTTTTGAAATACTTACTTTCATCTATTCTCTCCAAGTTTATTTTGCAAAAAATCTATCGCTTCCAGATAACCGTCTGTTCCATGACCCATTACCGTAAAGCAGCAAGCCTGACGTATAAAACTTACCTGCCGAAAATCCTCCCTTTCCTTTACATTGGAAATGTGCACCTCAGCAGTAGGAATCTGAACACTCTTAACTGCGTCTAAAAGCGCTATGCTGGTATGAGTGTAGGCTCCCGGATTTATTACGATAGCATCAATTTTTTCATAATATGCTTGTTGTATCTTATCAACTAAATCTCCTTCATGATTGGATTGATAAAACAGCGGTTTAACGCCCACCCTTTTGCAATGATTCTCAATCTTTACAAGAAGGTCGTCGTAAGTTTCTTTTCCGTATTTATCCGGTTCCCTAATCCCCAACATATTAAGGTTAGGACCGTTTATAATCAAAATTTTCAATACATTTCCTCCTGTTTCTGCTCGATTCTCAGAAAATCTGTTCCAAAGCGTACGGTTAAAAGGTCTGCAAGGGTCAGGGCCGTAACTGCATCGATCACCGCTCTGGCGCGATGCACTATTGCCGGATCATGTCTTCCTTTGAGTTGTAGAACTGCATTTTCCTTATTAAGCAAATCAACAGTATTCTGCTCTTTGAAAATCGAAGCTGTGGGCTTGATGGCAGTGCGGAAAATTATAGGCATGCCGTTGGTAATGCCCCCGTTGATTCCACCGCTGTTGTTTGTCATAGTAACAACTTTTCCATCTTCATATCTCATAGCATCGTTTGCCTGAGAGCCTCTCATGCTGCAAATCCCAAAACCTGCTCCAAACTCAATTCCCTTAACCGCAGGAACGGAAAATATCCCGTGGGCGATCATGCTTTCTACAGTGTCAAACCAAGGTTCGCCAACACCGCAATTCATTCCTATAACTGCGGTTTCAAGGATTCCACCTACGCTGTCTCCTTCACTGGCAGCTTCTAAAATTCTTTCATTAATGCTCGCTGCCGCCCGCTGATCTAAAACGGGAAATTTTAGTTCCGCCAAAGTTTTAATATCCTCTTCAAGATTCAAAAAATCCCTGTCGCTTTCTCCGGCACAACTTTTAATATGAGTACCCAATTTAATTCCCTTATCTTCAAGGGCCTTCATAACAATGGCTCCTGCCGCCACCAGCGCCGCCGTAACTCTGCCTGAAAAATGTCCGCCGCCGCGATAGTCTTCAAAACTAGCATACTTATATCTGGCGGCTAAATCCGCATGAGAAGGTCTTGCCAGACGGCTTACACTGTCATAGTCCTTGCTCTTAACGTTTTCATTCCTTATTATTAAACATAGAGGCGTACCGGTAGTATAGCCATTGAATACGCCGCTTAAAAATTCTATCTCATCTTTTTCCTGCCTGGGCGTTGAAATTTTTCCTATAGGTTTTCTCTGATTCAGTTTTGCTTCAATATATTGCTCATCTATCTTTATTCCAGGCGCCAGACCATCCAGAACTGCACCGATGGCAGGCCCGTGACTTTCTCCAAAAAGTGTCACGGTTAAAGCATTACCAAATGTATTTTTCATAACTTACCTCCCAATTCATTGCCAACTTGATGGTTAAGTCTCCTATCCTGTGAAAACCGCTCTGTAGTCTCTAAGTAGTTCCTCCTTGGTGGATTTAATAAACTCAAATTCACCTACTTGGCTAACTCTTACCGTAACCACCATATCACCCTCTGCCTTTTTATCATGCATTGCGGCTGAAATAACTGCTTCAGGGTCCGCATGGCACTCAACAGGCAGTCCTTCTCCTTTAAGCATCTTCTCAAGTCTTTGTCTAAGTTCTGCACTGCACATAGGCAACATACCCAAAGCGACACACTCGCCGTGAAGAAGTCCAGTAACGCTTTCTATTCCATGCCCTATGGTATGACCAAAATTCAGAGCCCTGCGAAGTCCTGCTTCCTTTTCATCCTGCTCTACTACATTTGCCTTTATCTTTAACGCACCTGCAATTATATCTTCCAAATTACCTTCTATACCCGATTTTTCTATTGTCTCAAAAAGTTTCTTATCGAAAGTCATAGCCATTTTTATAATTTCCGCGCTGCCGCATGCAAACTGTCTGGAGCTTAAAGATTTTAAAACTTCAGGGTCAATTATTACAGCCCTGGGCTGATGAAACGCACCCACTATATTTTTGACTGTGCCTAAATCAACGGCAGTCTTTCCTCCTATAGAAGAATCGACCTGTGCAAGCAGAGTGGTAGGTATATTATAAAAGTCCACTCCTCTCATATAGCACGCAGCCGCAAATCCTGCCAAATCCCCTACTACGCCTCCGCCTACTGCGACTACACAGTCTTTGCGGGTGAATCCATTATTCAGCATGGTCTTGCACAGTTTTTCAAATTCATTCAGGTTTTTAGAGTTTTCTCCCGCCTGAATTATAGCTGTAACAGGTGATTTCGATGCTTTACATATCTCTTTAATATAGCCAGACGGAACTCCTGTGTCTGTAACTATAAGGACTTTCCTGTTAAGATTAAGTATTTCTCCGACCTTATTAAGCGCTCCTCTTTCCAGAGTTATATCATAACTGTCCTTTTCCAAACTAACGGGTATTATCATATTAAACCCTCCTGCGTATGCAAACTGTTGTACGAACCGACAATCTTAATCTTATCACAGCACGACTTCATTTCCTCAATACATCTGTGACCTTCTTCGCCGTAAATATCTCCTTCTGCCTCCAGATAAAAATAATACTGCCACGGCAGTTCTTTCATAGGTCTGGAACGCATAGTCCGCATATTATAGCCGTGTGAACCTAAGATAGTAAGCGCTTTGGCAAGGGAGCCGGCTTCATTTCGAGCTGTAAATACCAGAGAAAAGTACCTCTCGCCGCAATCCTGTGCCGAGTGTCCTTCTACTCTTGAAAAAACTGCAAATCTTGTGGTGTTGGACCTGTCATCGTTTATACTCCTTGCTACAACCTCAAGTCCAAAAAGTTTGGCTGATTCAGCGCTGGCTATGGCTGCTACGCTCTTGTCATTCATCTCTTTTACATGTTGAGCAGCAAGGGCTGTATTTGAATATTCGATTTCGCTCATATTTCTTTCCTTTATGAAAGTTGCACATTGAGACAATGCCTGCGAGTGGCTCACCACCGTTTTTATATCCTTTATAGTGGTTCCTGCCATACCCAAAAGGTCGTGAGTTACTGCCAGATCATACATTCCGTTTATGTGAAGACTTCCGGAAAACATCAAGTCGTTTACCTGTCCCACATCTCCGGCAAAGCTGTTTTCCACCGGCAGAACCGCACAATCACATTCGCCGTTTTCTACAGCCTCGTAAGCCTTTTTAAAGCTTGGAAATGAAACTTTCTGAGCTGAAGGAAACAGGTGTGAGGCCGCTATATGAGCAAAGGCCCCTTGAACTCCACAATATGCTACTTTAAGTCCTTCTAAAATGTTTCTTTGGTAATTGCGGGAAATTTCCATTACGTTCTTTAGATAATTTACATAGTAGGAACGAAGTTCCGGATCACTTACTCTGCTAACGCCATTCTCGATTACCTGTGCCTCTCTGGTCGGGTCAAAAATTGGCAAGCCGTTTTTTTTCTTATAGGCTGCGACCTCCTGCACCAGCTTCATTCTGCGGCAAAAAAGCTCCGCCATCTGGTTATCCGTCTGCGTAATCTGATCTCTTATATCTTTTAAATCCTGCATTTGAATCTTACTCCATCGGTCAAATTTTTATTTTAAATTATAACTTTCAGCGAGAGCCTTAAAAGCCGGCAGAGAATCTATAATCTGCTTCTTGCTGACGCAATATGAGATTCTTACATATCCTTCCATGCCAAAACTGTCGCTTGGTACAATTAATAGTTCATGTTCTTTAGCTCTTTCGGAAAATTCATTTCCATCTCCGCTCGGCGCTTTCACGAACAGGTAAAAGGCTCCGTCAGGTCGTACTGCCTCAAAACCGTATTCAGTAAGCGCTTTGTAAATAATAGCTCTGTTTTCCGCATAAGCGCTGATATCGGAAGTGAGACCCTGATTTTCACCAACCACTAATTGAAGCAGCGCCGGCGCGCATACAAAGCCCAGACTTCTGCCTGCGCCGCATACTGTAGCAAACAGTTTCTTACGGCTGGCTGCTTTTGGAGATACCATTATATAGCCGATTCTTTCTCCCGGTAAAGAAAGTGATTTGCTGTACGAATAGCAGACGATGGTATTTTCATAATAATTTATAGGCAGAGGAAGTTCAATTCCATCATATACCAGTTCTCTGTAAGGTTCGTCTGAGATAAGATAAATCTCCTTTTCATATTGAACTTGTTTATCTCTAAGAAAGCCGCCAAGTTTTTCAAGAGTTTCTTCACCTAACACAGCTCCTGTGGGATTATTAGGCGAATTCACAATGACTGCTGCCGTTTTTTCAGAAAAAGCCTTATCTAGACCGTCAAAATCAATCTGAAAGTCCGCAGATCTTACCGGCACTTCTACCGTAACTGCTCCGGCATTTTCAATAAATACTTTATATTCAGGAAAATATGGTGTAAACACAATTACTTCTTCGCCCGGGTTAGTAACTGCTCTAAGAGTTATGGTCAAAGATGCAGCAGCTCCTACAGTCATGTATATATCGGAGGCTTGAGCTTCGATCCCGTATTTCTTATTCATATAGCCGGCAATGGCGCTACGCGTGTCCATGTTACCTGCCGCCGACGTATACCCGTGAAGCTGGGAAGGTTCTCTTTCGCTGATGATTCTTATGAAACTTTCCGTTATTTTTTCCGGGCAAGGCACGTTAGGATTGCCTATACTGAAATCGTATACTTTATCATTGCCAATCTGTGCCTTTCTCATATTGCCGTATTCAAACAATTCTCTTATTACTGAACTGTTCTCTCCTCGTTCAGTCATCTGTCTGTTAATCATAATCTATATTCTCCTCATCAAAGTTATCACTGTTAACTTTTTCTAAATTACTAGAATTATAAGCATATTTCCCGCGTAAGTCAACACCCTTTTCAAAAATATTGCAAAGTTTTAAAAAAAATATTATAATAACACTATCATTTGGTAAACACTGCTTACCTTGGAGGAAAAATCATGGAAGATATTGATAGCACAATTGCTTTAAAAGAAAAATTATTGATTGCGGGAATAGACGAAATCATCGCCCATGGCGTATCAGGATTTTCCCTGCGCCGCGTTGCCGCTGCCTGCGGAGCCAGTTGTGCGGCTCCATACAAGCACTTTAAAAATAAAGAAGAGTTTATCTTGGAAATTATTTCCTACGTTAACGATCGATGGACTCTTTTAGCCCGCCAAATAATAGACTCAATAGATGATGAAAAGCAGCGCATAGCCGAACTTTGCACAGCCAACGTTCGTTTTAAGATTGCCAACCCTCTCTATGGGTTAGGCAAAAAAAACTACGATGAAATTATATATAATGAAATCTCAAATTTCTGCGAAAAAAATTGCCTCCAAGATGCTGACCTCAGACAGTTGGGGATTACAATTTTAGTGGCAGGTGTCTCTTCCCTCATCGAATCGGGTAAGTTGGATAATTCCCAAGATACATTTACTTTTTTCAGGAAAAAAATTATCGCAGAGCTTGATTGATAATAAAAAACGCGCCTTTGTGCCAGTTGCTTCTATATGAAGCTTACCCTCAAAGGCGCGTCTTTATTTTAAATTTTATAGACTTATCTTTCCCAATACCTGGTATCGTCTCCATATTTTATGACATATACCGTAGTCCATCTCGCTCCCCATATACCGCATTGAGAACGCTTTTCCATATAGAGGTCAATGGTTTTTCCCTCAATAGAGCTTCCTACATCATTGGCTATGGCATAACCGTAGCCTTCAACGTAAAGGAGTGAACCTAGAGGAATCAAATCTCTGGATACAGCACAAGTTCCATATGTGCATTCCAAACCATATACACCTTTTGGATTCCCGCTGAAATGGTAGGAAACAGCTCTTACATCGGTTATCTTTTCTACGTATTGAAGTCCCGCCGGCTTACCTTTTAAAATCTTAGTTCCATAGTAAATAATCTTATCTTTTTTCTCTTTAATAGTTTCACTTTCGGTTAAAATCCGTTCGGCTTCTTCTCCATCCACATAAGTAACGAGATAAGTTTTCTTTTGAAGCCCTTTCTGACCTTTTTGTCCTACCTCGGTGGACCCTATAGCCATACTGCTGTTTGCGATGTATTTTACTTCATAATCAGTCTTTACTTCCTCAGTGATATACTCCATCGAAACTCTCTTGATTACAATCTGGTCATTCATTCGTACATTATCATCAAGTTCAAAATTAATCAAATCATTCTCGCCTAATGTTATTTCAAGAGCATCAAGTACTTCTCCTGCAGTCGTCGGCAAAGTCCTGTACTTATAAGTCTCTCCGTCAACTTCTACTGTAACATCATATGCCTTGATAATGTTAATGACCATATCATCTGAAATACCATCGTGCATTTCCACATCAATTAAATCTTCTCCGGCTACGTAGTCTATATTATGATTTTCAATTAAACTATCAACTCTAGTAGATGTAGTTTCATAAATTGTTGTTAGCAGTGCTCTGGAATCATCAATCTTTACGATTACTGTCTTTGGAGTAGCAAATCCGACTATGACCAATCCACATATTAAAATACATAATGTTGAAATAACCACCTTCGCTGCAATAGGATGAGCCTTTTTCTGAGCTTCAATCGGCTCATATCCAGCCTGTAAAACTTCTCCGGCATCGTCAGCAAGATACTGGCACCAATCAAAAATCCCCTCGAGAAAGCGCTCAAGTTTTCCTTTAGGTTTATCAATCATGCTATTCTTCCTTTCTCTAACTTGATAATATTACCATAAATAAAACAAAAAGTCAAAAAAAGGAAAACCTCTGCTCATTTACCCCATGAGCAGAGGTATAACATCCTTATATATGGAATGTACGAAGATTATTCTTCTTCCATTGCTTTCATATTAGGGTCAAAGTGAAGTTCGCAGCCCGTTGCAGCCTGGATATCTTCCTTAGTGTAATCAGGGTGAAGTTCAACAACCCAGATTCCATCTTCTCTTACTTCCATAACACCCATTTCAGTGATAATCTTGGATACGCACTTTTCTGCTGTCAGTGGAAGAGTGCATTTCTTTAAGATTTTATGATTACCTTTCTGAGTGTGAAGCATTACGATGATAACTTCAGGGCAGCCTGTACAAAGGTCCATAGCTCCGCCCATACCAGCAACTTTCTTGCCAGGTACGATCCAGTTAGCCAGGTCTCCGTTTTCAGCTACTTCCATAGCTCCCAGAACTGTAGCTTTTACATGTCCTCCTCTTACAAGGCCGAAAGATTCAGCTGTATCGAAGAATTTTACTCTTGGAACTGCTGTTACGTAAGTTCCTCCTGAGTTAATAATATCAACATCAAGGTTAGAAGCGTCTGCGATTGCATCAATACCTGCAAATCCGTTTTCAGAGTGGCATGTTACTGCAATATCTTCAGGAAGATAATCTGCAACCATTGTCGGCAGACCGATTCCTAGGTTGATAAAATCGCCGTCTTTAAATTCTTTTGCGCATCTTTTCGCAATTCTAGCTTTTAAATCTGCCATTTCTTTTCTCCTTCCACGATAGCGTCTACCAGAACACCTGCTACTGCAAAGTAATCAGGGTCGATTTCGCCGATTTCAACAAGTTTTTCAGGAGCGATAATAGTCTTCTTAGCAGCTCCTGCCATTACATAGTTAAAGTTTTTAGTTGCTTTTGAGCAATAGTAGTTACCGAATTTATCAGCAACTGAAGCTCTGATGAAAGAGTAGTCAGCTTTTAAAGGCATTTCAAATAAGTATTTCTTTCCTTCAATTTCGATTACTTTCTTTTTTCTGCCTAATTCGTCAAGTTCTGTTTCCATCGGAGTTGCAACACCTGTTGGAGTTAATACACCGCCAAGACCATAAGCAGCTGCTCTGATCTTTTCAGCAAGAGTTCCCTGAGGAACTAATGTGTATCTTAATGTTCCTTCTGATATCTGTTCGTTAATCTTAGGGTTAACGCCGATATGTGATGCGATAATGTGGTCAACCATGTGGTTTTCCAGTAACTTACCAATACCTCTTGCAGTCTTTCCTGCAAATTCGCCTGCTGGCTGTCCAACATCAAGGCCACCATCGTTACCGATTACAGTCAAATGTTTTACGCCTTTTCTTACTAACGCATCCATTAAGACTTCAGGGGAACCTGTTGCAAGGAATCCGCCGACCATGATGGTCATACCGTCTTTAACGCCAGCTACCGCTTCATCAGCAGTCATAATTTTGTTAATCATGTTTCTTTCACCTTTCTAAAAATTACTTATACATCTATCAATATATCATGCCGGCGCAAAGGCGGCATGACATAGATGCAATATTAACATTTTTTAACGGTCAGCAATGTTAGGTTTCTTTTCCCAACCACGTTTAACAACTTCCTGCATTATGTAGGACATTACGTGTTCAGCATATTTGCCAGGTCCAAAGCCTGCATCGTAACCTAATTCCTGAGCCAGTTCATGAGAAATTCTCGGACCGCCGCAGGTTAAAATAACTTTATCACGAAGGCCTTCTGCTTCAAGAAGTTCTACCATCTTAGTAAGCTGCTTGATATGAATATCCTTCTGAGTTACTGTCTGAGATACTAAGATAGCATCTGCATTTACTTCTTTTGCCTTTGCAATCAATTCTTCACAAGGAACCTGTGAACCCATATTGTAAGGAACGACATTTTTAAATCTTTCAAGGCCGAAATGTCCATGGAATCCCTTCATCTGGATAATAGCGTCGATACCTACAGTGTGAGCATCGGATTCGATGGAAGCGCCTACTACAGTAATATCTCTTCCAACGTTTTCGCCAATCCATTCACCGCATTCTACACGGTCCATTACTGTACCTTCTACTTTAGGTACTTTGATTGCTGTATAGTCAATAGTTGCCTGAGCTGATCCGTATACAACAAAGAATGTATATCCAGGAGTCAGTTCGCAGTAATATGTTACATTTGGTTCCTCAAAACCCATCTTTTTAGCATATTGTTTTGCACATTCTTCTGCTTCTTCGCCATAAGGTACAGGAAGAGTGAATGCTAATTCAACTTTACCATCATTTAAAGCGTCGCCATAAGGCTTTACACAGGTTAAATCAACTTGTATAGTTGCTGTCTTATTTTCTGTCATTGCTAACTACCTCCTTATTCATGATCCATAAACATTGCAATAAACGGATTGAAGTAGTTCTCACCCTTAGTGCAAACGCCTTCAAGTCCATGTCCGCCGTCGAATGGTCGTTTTACACCGCCGAACTTACCCTGCTCAATTGTTGAGAATAAGCCTTCCTTCTCAACATCTGCAAGAAGAGCATCAGCCTTCTTCAGAACTTCCTGAGCACGTTTCTGAACAATACCGTCCTGCTTGAATTCAACTTCATCTCCAATATGTCTGCAGTTGTTAAAGATGTACTTAGCGTTTTCGATAGCCAGATATCTATCCTGCATATGTGGAGTGTGGATAGCTTCTGTAAGCATACCTGTTAACAGAATTGACTGATGTGACCAAACAGTTACCAGGTTGAACAAAGCATCCTGAAGATGTCCTCTGAAGATATTTCCTGTCATGAATTTTGTAGGAGGCATGTATTTTAATCTTGCCTTAGGGAAGATTTCTCTTGCCATAATAGCCTGTGATAATTCAAGCAGGAATCCGTCTTCTGTGGATGGATCCATTTCAAAAGCGTGTCCAAGTCCCATCTGTTCTTCCGGAATATTTGCAAGGACTGCAAACTGTTCATTGATGAACTGGGAAGCAGTTACTGTATGTGCGGATTCTATAGCATCATCTGTTGTCAAATAGTTATCTTCACCGGAGTTAAAGATAATACCACAGTATCCTATGATAACTCTGGACATGAACTGGTCAACCAGAGTTCTCTGCATATTAATATCTCTGAAAAGAATTCCGTAAATAGCGTCGTTAAGCATTACGTCAAGTCTTTCAAGAGCACCCATTGCAGCGATTTCAGGCATACACATACCAGATGAGTAGTTACATAATCTGATATATCTGCCAACTTCTTCGCCTACTTCGTCAAGAGCTTTTCTCATAATTCTGAAGTTTTCCTGAGTTGCATATGTACCACCAAAACCTTCAGTTGTAGGTCCATAAGGAACATAGTCAAGAAGTGACTGAGCAGTTGTTCTGATAACTGCGATAACGTCAGCTCCCTGTCTTGCAGCAGCCTGTGCCTGAATAACGTCTTCATAAATGTTACCGGTAGCTACGATTACGTAGATGTAAGGTTCTGAACCCTCACCGATAGTATTTAAATATTCCTGACGTTTTGCTTTTTGCATATCAATTCTTTCAAATGTTGCCTTAATTGCAGGTTTTAATGCCTCAGCAGCTTCTTCCTGTGAGCAAGTCGGAAGTTTAGTAAGGTCTAATTTACCTGCGGAAACATCTTCTGCGATTCCCTGAGGAGTCTTGCCGGTCTGAACAATTGCATTTCCGATCAAGTAAGCAGCTCCTGTAGGTAATGCACCTGCATCTTTAATGTGGTCAACTACCACATTAGGAAGGGGAGTGTCAACATCGTCGACACCATCAACACCCAAAAGTCTTACGATTGTTCTTTCTGTTGATACTGTTGTGTGACGCTCAATAAATTCCTGCATGTCGTGTGCAATATTAGCCGCATGCTGGCGAGCGCTGTCAACAACTTTCGGGTCAAGGTTTAATTTGCTTTTCATCCTATTTCTCCTTATCTGATATATTTTTTCGCTCCGTCAATAATTGCTTTGTCAATTCCTAACATAGCAGCTATGCTGAGAGCATCTTTAGGTACTTGGGCTTCATTATCTACTCTACACAGACGATAATCCATGTATTTGGATATTATATTTATCCTGTCACGGCGATTTGCGTGCTGTATTTCCCGATTCAGGAGGGTAAAATTACAATCAGCAAGTCCTCTGACCTGCATGTTTACAACTCCTGCACGTTCTGTTACAGATTCAAAATGTGTCGTGATTAGGGAAATATACGGTTTAACAATCAGGTAATCAACCAAGCTCTTAGTGAGGGCTGTCCCTTCCGTAGGATTAGTGCCGGAAGCAATTTCATCCACCAATATCAGGCTTCTGTCCTGCCCGTGGTCCAACATTTCTTTTAGTTCTTCCATTTCTGAACCGAAACTGGACAATCCTCGCTCTACTGATTGGGAATCTCCGATGAGAATCTGCATATAGTTGGAAAGGCCCACTTTGGCATGGCGTGCCGGTACAAAAAATCCGTATTGAGCCAAAATAGGAATTTGTCCTGCCAATTTAAGAGAAATGGTTTTCCCTCCCATGTTGGCTCCTGTGATAAGGGTTACCCCGTCTTTTAAAGCCAAGGAAACCGGACAATATTCTTTTCCTTTAGATTTTATAATATCTTCCACCTGAAGATTTCTTCCGTCTTCAAACTCAATAATGTGTTCATCGACTATTTCAGGTTGAGTAAGATTGTGCTTAATGGAATATATTGCTCTTGCAAGAGCCAAATCAAGCGCCCCCATTTTTTCGCAGTTCTGCAAAATCACTTCGGCCTTTTCATATATTTTTTTAGAGAGAACATCTCTGATTCTTTCTTCTTCGATTTCAATGTCTGCGTTGATTTTTTCTACTTCGCTGACATATTTATATATTTCTTCTGTCGGTTTTAGCTGAAGAGTAACGCTCATATAATCCTGGTCGACAATTTCCAGCTCAGGCAGGCTAGTAATTTTTTCAAAATCAGGATGAGACTTTGCCACCACTATATCAAATTTAGGAGTTAACTGAACGCCATGATTGCGCCTTAAGTCTTCCCGAGTCTGTTTCTGTGCTTTCCTGATCTGCAGTTCGTATCCCCTTTTTTTCGTGCGATATTCATCAAGAAGCGGGCTGAATTCATTATATATGTAAAACGTATTCATTCTGTCCCGCCTTGGGTCTAATTCGTCCAACAAATCTTCTGTATCTTCAAGAAAATATTCTTCCGGTACCGTTTCTACCACCGGTACATTTTCTTCTTTTTCAGTCTCTATAGAAAGTGAAAGGCTTTCACCCTCTTCGTTTTGATTTATTTTCTTACATTCATCGATGCAATGGCTGCCTTTATAATCTCCAATTTCATGCTCAATAGTAAGTTTGCGAAGCTGCCTCATCTGGAGGAGCAGGGATTTTACCTCAAAAAGTTCAACCGTAGAAAGGGTAACGCTTCCGCTTCTCTGCACAGTCAAAGAAGGGTCTTTTACTTCCATAAACACTTCCTGAATTTTATCTGTCAAAGTCTGATTTTGCTTTACAAACTCAGCCATTCTTCCCACCCGTTTTAATTCCCTGCGAAGTTCTTCCTCTTCGCCCGGATAGTAAGGTTGAATTTCTTTAAGTTGTTTTTTACCGAAAGGCGTATTTAAGTCCAGATTAAACATTACATAATCAAGACCTGTTTCCCGTCTTGTTTTGACATTTGCCAGTCTTCTGTTTTTACCTTGTTTCATAATTACATCCTTACATCTATAATTGGAATATCCGAAATAGCCTTCTGCATTTCCTCAAGAAGGACTCTGTTATCAAAGGTGTATCCTGCAGGTGCCCACGGATTGACCGTAATTGCTGCAATTTCAATGTTCTTCAGAACACTTACTCTAAGCCCCTTCTTTCTGAAAATTCCCCAATCCATTACATTTATAAATATTTTCGTCGGATCTTTCAAAACAAGCTGCACCTGTTTTAAATTTTTAAGACTTATGTCTGAAATAACGCTGTTTGTAAAAGCGCCGGGTATGTATATATATCTAGTATCCTCGTCAATGGCTCCGTTAATTTCTTTAGCAGCTCCAAGACCTGTCACCAGATCCAGTTTTTTTATTTCGCCGCTGTCATTTACGAGCATAATCTTATTGTCAAAGTTATTTTTTTCTATTGCATCTCTTATAACACCTTTTTCCAGTTCAGGCGTTCTGTAAAGATTTACAATATGAGCCGTTTCTTCTACTACCTTATTCAGTTTCCTCGACAAAACAGCTCCTGTAGATAATATTATTGCATCGGAGGTATCCGGTGAAGCAATAGTTTTTCTGTCAATAGCTCCATCTATTAAAATGAGCTGACATCCAAGCCGAAGCATCTCTTCGCAAAGAAGTTTCTGTTCAGCATTTATAACCGGACCAGCAATCTGAACATAGCCTGCTTCTCTTACTCGGCATATAAAAAGAGGACCGATTGCTGTTGAATATTTTGTTCTCTTTACAACTTCCAATCCTGCATCAGCAAGATCATACAGAAGCGACGGTACGGCTACCAGCATATCCTGTTCCAAATAAACCCTTGGTTTTTCTGTGCCTGTTACCAAATCCTGTGTTTCTCCATCTCTTCCTGTGGAAGTAATTCCTAATACCACACCTTCATCGATGGCTTCTTCTATGAGATAGTTAAGCGCAGTTGTCTTTCCTGCGTTCTTTGCCATACCAACTATGGATAAAGTTTTATATTTAGTTGACAAATCATATAATAGTCCCATATTTCCCATATCCTTTTAAGCATGCCTATAAGGAGACTTGAAGTCTCCCTATAGACAACAATTTTTATTATGTTAGAAATTATCAAGATGCTCTTGTCTGTCATCTTGGCTTTCCGAAATAATAAATCTAAATTCGATAAACGATTAGTGTTTATTTCTTTCGTGTCTTGCAAGATGTGCAGGCTCAATAGTCTTGATTTCAGGACCTTCACCCAGTGCGGAAACGCCTTCATACTTGTAAGTCTTCTTGCCTGTGCAGTAGTCGCAAGTGCATGGAAGATCAGGAAGCTGAGGTTCTGTGTAAGTAGTAATGATACCTTCGTAGTTTCTCAGAATTACCTTGTGCGGAGTCTGGGAAATTACATACTGAGGCATTACAGGAGTCTTTCCGCCACCACCAGGAGCGTCAACTACGAATGTAGGAACTGCATATCCTGAAGTATGTCCTCTTAATCCTTCGATAATTTCAATACCCTTGGATACAGGTGTTCTGAAGTGTTCAATACCCATTGATAAGTCGCAGATGTAGATGTAGTAAGGTCTTACTCTGTTCTTTACTAATACGTGCACCAAATCTCTCATAATGTGCTTGCAGTCGTTAACGCCTCTTAATAATACTGACTGGTTTCCAAGAGGAATACCTGCATCAGCAAGCTTTCTGCATGCTTCCATTGCGTCTGGAGTCATTTCCTTAGGATGGTTAAAGTGTGTATTTAACCAGATTGGATGATACTTCTTAAGCATATCGCAAAGCTTGTCAGTAATTCTCATAGGCATTACAACAGGAGTTCTTGAACCGATTCTTACGATTTCAACGTGATCAATTTTTCTTAATTCGCTGATGATGTATTCAAGAGTTTCGTCTTCTACGAGAAGAGCGTCTCCGCCGGAAAGAAGTACGTCTCTAACCTGAGGGGTCTTTCTGATGTATTCGATACATGCGTCGATATCTTCTCTTGATCTTGCACCGTCAGTTTCTCCTGCGAGTCTTCTTCTTGTGCAGTGACGGCAGTACATTGAACATTGGTCAGTGATTAAGAAAAGAACTCTGTCCGGATATCTGTGAGTTAAGCCAGGAGCCGGGGAGTCAGCATCTTCATGAAGCGGGTCAAGGTCATCAGCTTCGGATCTGTGCATTTCAGCCAGTGTAGGAACTGCCTGCATTCTAACTGGATCTCGCGGATCATCAGGATCCATTAAGGAAGCATAGTAAGGTGTGATACCTACTCTAAAGCCGCCCATAACCTTTTCGATATCAGCCTTTTCCTGCTCGGTCAGATTAACAACCTGGCAGATTTCTTCAACTGTTGATAATCTATGTTCAACCTGCCAATGCCAGTCATTCCACTGTTCATCTGTAACATCCTTGAATAAAGGAATGTCTTTCCAATTTCTAATAGCCATTCTTTTTTTCTCCTTAAATTTCATTTAATTTCGGAATTATTTTACATTAGTTATATAACTTGATTAAGACCTGCCGCCGGGCGCATCCCAATCAAGTTTATATCCAATTTTATGTACCGGCGAGTACATTTACACTTATACTATGCGTACATTTCCTCGAATAATTTTCTGAGGCCTTCGTGTTCTCTTAAGCACTGAAGTGTGATTGCAGCGTGGCCCTTAGTATATCCGTTACCAACGATCATGTTAACGTCTTTACCAACACCTTCTGCACCAAGAGCAGCCTTAGTGAAGCTTGTTGCCATTGAGAAGAAGTAAACAGTTCCGTCATCTTTACATGAAAGAATTGAAGCCATTTCTGTGTTTTCAATGTTTACACAGTTGATTACTACGTCGAATAATTCTCCGTTAGTTAATTCCATAGCCTTGTTGTACATTCCAACTGCATCTGTAGCATCCATGTGGAAGTATTCGTCAGCTAAGTCAAGAGCTCTTGCTCTGTCTTCTGATTTCTGTGAACCAGCAGCACAAACTACTAAGCCTGTAACGCCAGCTCTCTTCTTAGCTTCATATAAGCAAAGAAGTCCGGACTTTCCGCCGCCGCCGATAACGAGGATCTTCTGACCTGACTGGCATAATTTAGCAGCCTGTGCAGGAGCTCCGGCAACGTCTAATGCGGATAATGCAAGACCTTCTGGCATATCATCAGGAATAATTCCATAGATACCGCTTTGGAATAAGATAGCCTGACCTTTAATGTCAACCTGGTCGATTGATGGTCTCATTTCAAGAATTTCATCAATTTTCAATGGAGTCAGTGACAGTGATACTAATGTAGCAATCTTATCTCCAACCTTTAAATCTCCTACGTAAGCAGGTCCGATTTCCTTAACTGTTCCAAGAAGCATTCCGCCGGAACCTGTCCATGGGTTTTTATGTTTGCCAGCTTTTGCTACGATATCCATCATAGTCTTTTTAACTTTTTCCTGATCTTCAGGGGAGTTCTCAATATCTGCCGGCTTCTTGCCATCACAGGATCTTCTAACAATTTCTGTGAAAGAAGCGGAGTCAACGTTTAAAGTCTGAACGTCGATGAGCACTTCGTTATCGTAAATTTCCATAGTGTTATCAATAACATCTGCTGGCTGTGGTAAAACTCCCTTTGGGGAGATTACACGGTGTGTACCGTAAGGGCATCCTTTTTTCATTTTTAATTTCCTCCTAGAAATAAATATTGTTTTTATTCTGCCATCTTGCACGATGGCACAACTTACTAACTTTAATTATATATCAAAATTAATGGTTTTGCTATAGGCAAAATGGTTTTTCGGAAACTTTTCACCTATTTTTTAACTTTACATTTAACTTTATCTGTTATGCGTACAGTTCAGCAAACAGTTTCATGATTCTTTCATCTTCCCTAAGAACTTGAAGAGCTGTATTGGCGTGCCCTTTGGTGTAACCGTTGCCAATAAGCATGTTCACATCTTTGCCGACGCCTTCTGCGCCAAGGGCAGCTTTTGTAAAGCTTGTTGCCATTGAGAAGAAGTAAACCATGCCTCCGTCTTTACAAGCAAGAATAGAAGCCATTTCTGTATTAGGGATATTTACCACGTTAATCACTACATCAGCCAGTTCGCCTTCTGTAACTTCCATAATTTCATTGTACATAGACACTGCATCGGTAGCATTTACGACTATATACTCATCCGCACACTTTACAGACATAGCTCTGTTAATGGATTTTTTAAAGCCATCAACACAGATAACTTTACCGTTAATACCAACTTGTCTCTTTGCCTGCCAGCAGCAAAGGATGCCGGACTTTCCGCCGCCGCCCATTACGACAACGGTATCTCCCGGTTTACAAATCTTGGCAGTCTGAGCAGGAGCGCCTGCAACGTCAAGTACAGACAGAGCAAGTTCTTTAGGCATATCTTTAGGAAGAATAGCATACAAACCCGACTGGAACAAAATAGCCTGACCTTTAACGTCAACTTGGTCAATTTCAGGTCTTACTTCTTTAATTTCCTCTAATTTAAGTGGAGTAAGGGAAAGTGAAACTAAAGTTGCAATCTTATCTCCTACTCTAAGGTCGCCTTCAAAGTTCGGGCCTATAGCAGCCACTTTACCTATGAGCATACCGCCGGAACCTGTCCAAGGGTTTTTATGTTTACCTGTAGTTTCGACGATGTTCATAATAATCTTTTTAATTTCTTCCACGTCTCCGCCTGCTCTTTTTTCGATTTCCGTAAAGGAAGCCGAGTCTATGTTCAGCGTATGTACATCAATAAGTACTTCGTTATCGTAAATTTCCATTGTGTTATCAATGATATCTGCAGGCTGCGGCAGAACACCCTTCGGTTCGATAACTCTATGAGTTCCGTAAATATCGCCTTTTCTAAATTCCATAATGTTTTTTCTCCTTTAATTAGATGTATATAATATATTATTAAACAAATTTTTTCATCTTAAATATAAAGCAAAATCCATGCCAAGGTCGTCTATTTATACGATAAAGCTTTTTTATCTACTTTTCACCTAATTTAAGCCGTTCAGAGGGAGTGAAAGCTTTCTTTCAAATATTTTTTGCCTTGATATCTCAAAATGTCGAACCATTTTATTTTCACATCAAAAAATAGTGAACCATTTCAGACTCGCTATTTCCTACAACGTTATATCTCATATTTTTTCTTTTTTCTTACCAACTGGGTTTGGCTAATTCCAATGGCCTTAGCTGCCTTACGTGTCGAACCGTATCTTTCACAAGCGTATTTTATCAGTCCTTTTTCATATTCATCTACAGCTCTCTGAAGGTCTATTTCAGGATTATCTCCTCCAGTCTCATCATCTTCATTTACCGACACGCTCAATCCTCCAAAAATTTCACCGTGAGTTTCTCTCATAACGTCTATCAGTGTTATATCCTCACCTTTTGAAGAAATGATAAGTCTCTGAACAGAATTTTCAAGTTCTCTTATATTGCCCTGCCAAGGCTGCTGCTTCAGATACTCCATGGCGCTGTCATTTATGGTTCTCCTTGTTCCAAATTTTTCAGCATACTTATTGAGGAAATGGTTTACCAATGCCGGAATATCCTCTGTTCTGTCAGCAAGTCTTGGGATTCTAATCGGTACTACGTTAAGTCTATAGTATAAATCTCTCCTGAATTTACCCTCTTCAACGAATTTTTCCAAGTCCCTGTTAGTTGCGGAAATTATTCTTACATTGGTTTTTACAGGTACCGTACCTCCCACTCTGTAAAATTCACCATCCTGAATCACTCGCAGGAGTTTTGCCTGCATTTCCAAAGGCAGCTCGCCTATTTCATCAAGAAACATCACGCCGTTATTGGCAATTTCAAAATATCCCTTCTTGCCTGTAGCGTTGGCTCCCGTGAATGCGCCTTTTTCATATCCGAAAAATTCCGACTCTATTAAATTCGGAGAGATAGCTCCGCAGTTAATTTTAACAAACGGCTGCATTTTGCGATCGCTGTTTTTTTGAATCAGATTTGCTACTTTTTCTTTACCGACACCTGTTTCGCCAAATATAATTACGTTACAGTCATATTTAGACACCCTTAAAATTTCATCCAATACCAATCTCATAGGTTTGCTGTTAAATACAAAGTCCTCCGTCATGGTATTTTCAATCAAAGAACGATTGTATGGGTTAGCCGGAGCTTCTGTCAGCTCACTTTCTTTAATGCTTGCAATAGAAGCATTTTCAAAGTATTCAGCTATTTCTTCCACGATTTTAATATCAAAATCGTCATACCCTTCAATGAATCCTTCGGCTCCATGTACATGAAGGTTTTTGGAAATAGATTCGGTTATATACAGGGCAATATTCAAGTTATTTATGAGGTTGGCAAAAAGAACCGTACCGCCTGGTTTGGTTGCCAAAACGTTAACCGTTTCCGCGCCCGGTATTTCAGCACAGTTAACAGAAAGATCAAATAAAGATTCGCTGCTCATCTTTTCTACGCACTCGACCGGTTTCAGTATATCTAGGTAATGTATTTGGTTGAAAACGCGTGTAATCAGTCTATCGATACCTCCTCCTGTTACTTGCATTCCCGTTTTTTTATCTAACAAGCAGATTATTTGCCCTTCTTCGCCAATTGTTCTTCTTGTAACGTATCCAAACAACAGATTAGTCAGCATGTTGTTTCCGACAATCAATATTTTTTGCGTTTCCTGAGCAAGCTGGCTAAGCCTATACAAAGTTCCCGACTCATCAAGCACAAGGAGCAAAAGGTTTACAGGTAATCTTGAGTCTAACTTTACCAGAGGAATTTTGCTGTGAACTATGGCATAACCCTCCACCTCAATCTGATTGAACACATAATCAATAGAGGTAATATTTTCTATATACATAGGCACCGACGCCAATGATGCGTTGCATATTACCATATCGCCTACCTTTAAACCTCTTTCATTTTCATACTCTGATCCGATTGCATCCACTTCACCGAACACGAGTCCTCCTGTATCAGTCACCGGATTATGTAGTTTCCCTCGTCTAATTACAATGTCAATGATATTTTGTTTAATTTTTTCTTCATTATTATTAACTTCTGTACAAATTTGCTTGAAGCTTGTGCCTTCAAGGTGTATTCTTTTAATAGATACTCGTAGTTCGTCCGGATATATATTTCGACTGTTATCCAGTTTCCATGCAGAGGTGGGAAGAACGTACTTTGGCTCAAGGACCCTTTTTAGTCCATATTTCATTGACATTTTAGGTTCGCTCCTTTCTTTAACGAACACAAATCGGTTCGTTTTTTACCTATTTTCAATGATAAACCTTTGGCACGCATTTTGCAATATATATTTTAGTAATTACAGAGTATTTTAACTTTAATATTCGATATCGAAAAGGAGAATTTAAAAATGGAAGAAAAAATCACTTCAACGTTAAGATTAAGAATGTCAGCTAAGGATGCTCACTACGGTGGAAATCTTGTAGACGGAGCTCATATGGTTCATTTATTCGGAGACGTTGCTACAGAATTATTAATCAAATGTGACGGAGATGAAGGTCTCTTCTGCGCATACGACAACATCGAATTCTTAGCTCCTACATACGCTGGCGACTACATCGAAGCTTATGGTGAAATCACTAAAATTGGAAATACTTCAAGACAGATGAAGTTTGAAGCAAGAAAGGTTGTAGTTTCAAGACCTGATATCAGTGCTTCTGCTGCTGATTTCTTAGAAGAACCTATCGTTGTTTGCAGAGCTACAGGTACTTGCGTAACTCCTAAGGACTGCAAGAGAAAATAGTGAAACAACACGGTGATTGACAGGCCAAAGGCGAAGTCAGAACCGATTTGTTTCCTTCGCAAAGATTTCCCAAGAGCGAAGCTATTGGCTCGAAATCGACTGCGCGTCAAATTGAAAACACGATAATTACTAATACATCTTTTATGAAAAAAGAGCTTGCAATAAAATGCAAGCTCTTTTTTCAATTACACATCTACATATTTCGCAGCAAAACTCTTAAAAATTTTAGCAAAAGTCGCTTTGATTGTTGCTTTTGTTACTTTCCTCAGCATTGCTGAACTGCCAAAATCATCTCCTCAATATTTTTCTAACAGTTTTTTAAATATTCGATTTCTTCTCTTGTCAGTTTTCGGTAGTGCCCTTCTTTAAGATGGCCTAAACGAATTTCACCGATAGCAACTCTTTCAAGTTCCTGCACAGGATTTCCCACAGCGGCGAACATCTTGCGTACTTGGCGGTTCTTTCCCTCGCGTATGGAGATTTCAACGATAGTTGAATTTTTTGCCACCTTTATAATATTAACCTTTGCATTAGACGTAATGAAACCTCCGATGTCAACGCCCTTTCTCAATCTGGCCGCCTTTTCATTGGAAAGTATTCCTGCAACTCTAGCTCTATATGTCTTATAAACCTGATGCTTGGGATGGGTCAATCTGTACGCCATATCTCCATCGTTAGTCAAAATAAGCGCTCCGCTGGTATTGTAGTCCAGCCTGCCTACAGGAAAAAGTCTGGCATCGATATCCTTTACGACCTCCATTACCGTCAGACGATCCTTATCATCTTCCACAGTAGTCACCATTCCTAAGGGCTTGTTAATAAGCACATACTCCAGTTTCCTGCATCCTTCAATTAATCTGCCGTTCACTTCAACTTTATCCCCAGCCTGTACGTCATATCCGGGTTCTTTCATTACAGCACCGTTTATCTTTACATTGCCGTTGGCGATAAGTTCGTCTGCCTTTCTGCGGCTGGCTATACCTGCCTGTGCAATATATTTATTTATCCTCATGGTAATTTTCCTCTCTCATCAGGTTTAATCACGCTTTAGTCAAGCTAAATCCTAAAAACCAAGTTTCCAAAACCGAAGTTTAGGATCAATGCTTAAACAGTATACCACAACTGCAAGATGTAGGGCAATGGTAATCTTCGTGATTAAAGCTGGTTGTAAATGTCCGTAAACCCTGAAAGTTCTACTCTCTTTTTTATTTTCTTTACATCACATGTGTAAAGACCTCTTTCTTGCATACGTTTAAAATATTCGCCTCCGGCAAATGTGAACCGCCTTTTTAGCCCATCCGGCTGATATAGCTGACTATTGGTAAATTCAATTATATCTCCGGCAGCAAGCTCTCCGGGAAGCTTAAGCAATTCCTGACCCTTTGCCAGCATGGCAGCATTATAGCCTGCCAGCGAGCCGGTAGTAATGGCCTCCGTATGACCTACAAAGAACCCCGCCTTCTCTCCTCCGAGGAAAAGATTTTCAATACCTTTTGCTCTCATGAAATTGTCTCGCTCGCCTGTAGCCATATATCTTATCGAGTTGCCTTTGCCTCCGGCATAGGGGTCTGCAAATCTGACATTCTCAAGACCCTCAATCTTCCTCAGTTGTTCCAAATTGAAGAAGGGCGTCATAAGCTTGGCATAGCCTGTATCTATGAGTATCACATTTTCTGCGAAGACCGGCAAAGCGTACTGCTGGCATACTTTTTGAGAAAGTTTATCTCTGTTTATTAATTCATCAGGTAAAGGTATGACAGCAAATCCTTCCTTATCCAGTTTTTTACGCAATTTAGAACTGAGCGTTCGTTTTTCCAGTTTACACGAACCGCTAAAAGCGCCTAGTCTGCCGTCAGCCCTTTCTCCGGCGATGTCGGGATTTCCGGCTTTTTCGCTGAGGCTTACTCTTGGTCCGAAAGAAGGGCATCTTAAAATACACATGGAACATCCGTTGCCATACTTGGCGCAATTACCCATGGGGCCTGTAGAGCCGGTTGTTTCCACAAAAACATCACTTTCGATGATTTCCTCTATGTAATCACCGTGAATTCCTGCGTTTAACACTTTCAGTCCCCTAATCTTCCTTACCTCAAACGGGTCTACCGCCGGATCTTCAACATTATAGGTATCTTCCATTATTACATCAACTGCTCTGCACATGAGTTTTATTTCAACGCCTAAATTCCTAAGAAGCCTTCTTACCTCCGGTTCTACGGTTAAAACATCATAAAAACTTGCGTGTTTATGTCCCGGAAAATCCACATTTTTATGTGTACTGAATTTATCGGTTATTTCAAAAAGCTCCCCTGCACCCATTGCTATGTTTTCCTCTGCAGCAGTGAAACGCCCATTATTTCTCATTATTCCGCCTACATTCCCCAGCCCTAAAAGCAGATCGGTCTTTTCAAGAAGCACTACATCCATCCCCTGCTTCTTGGCTCTGATGGCGGCTGCGCATCCTGCCCAGCCGCCGCCTGCTATAACAATCTTACACATATAAATACCTCCCTTACATGTTATGCCAGGGAGGTTATACTAGTGCTTTTTGGTAATTAATAAAATCTCAGGCGGGCAGCTCGGCTGGTTCAGCATGGTGGTATAAACGCAATGATATTTACCTTTATCAAGGTTCTGCGCCCACTGTAAAATTGCTTTTCTCTCTGCCTTTCCCTGTGGATGTCCCCAATATATCGTCACACATACAACGCCGTTCACCGTCACCATTTCCGCAGCGCTTTTAAGCGCCTTTAGTGTAGTCGTCTCATCAGTAGTTATATTCTTATCTCCTCCGGGCAGGTACCCCAGATTGAATATGATTACTTCCGGCGGCTGCTTTACATACTCTGCCATGTTCCCATGACTATCATTTATGAATGTAACATTTCTTAACCCGCTTTCGGAAATAAGTTTTTCAGCGGATTCAATTGCTGTACGTTGTATATCAAAAGCATATACTTTAGCACATCGTTCCGCCAGCCATAATGTATCATTGCCGTTGCCGCACGTTGCGTCTATAGCTACGGTGTCTTCATTTACATATTTTTCGCAAAACAATTTTACAATCGCGCCGGTATCTCTTAATATGTTTCTTCCCATTAAACTTCGCCTCTCAGTTTAAACTTATCTTTCAGTTTAGGTTCATCCCCGTTTGGTCTATCTTTCTGTGCATTTGCACTTTCGTACTGTTACACCATCCGCGTCGGTATAGGAACATGCGCCGCAGATTCCTACTCCGCAGCATATATTAGCATGATTCGGAATTATTATATCATCTTTTCGCTCCGGCCGCAGCCGTAAAATTTTTTCAGTATAATAAGGCGAGGCCAAGAACATGATTTGAGAATAACTATCAATTTTAGGCAGTAATTTATCAAACTCATTGTACAAACTGATCTCTTCGTAATTCTTTTCATTCAAATAGGTTTTAAGAAAATCTTCAGATAGTTTATCGTCATCTATAATCAGCTCTGCATCCATATTTTCCTTAATATTTATATACGGGGCTATCGCCGTACCTTTCGCGATCACCAATATGCGCTGTTTTTTTTGAATATTGTCTGTTAGTCTTTCCATGTTCGCAAGTCCTGCCGCGAAAGGCCCGTAAATCTGCCAGCTTCCCTCATCATTTTTCAAAATCTCCATGCTTTTAGGCCCCGCAGGCTGGACAGCAAATTCTACATAACCGCTGCTGAATTTATCTGGGACATCTGCCATATCTACAGAATACCCCTGTTGTCCGCCTTTGTCCCATGGCTTTGCCCGCAGCACCGACAAAGGCAATTTATATCCCAGCGCCTCAACCATCACATAACTTCCCGCCGCCTGACACCGCTGTGCAAAACCTGTAGGTACTTTCAGCCGTATTACCTTAAGCAAATCTGAATATTCTACGACTTTTTCGACCTTCGCCTTGAAAGGTTTTAGTAGTCCGGCATGTTTAAGTCCATTTTGGATGAATTCATTATATGGACATACACCCCGCCAATTTTCTCCACAATTGCATTTTCCCGTCCTGCTCATCGTACATATATAACATTGCCCAGCCTCCATAAGTACGCAAGGGCACCTAAGACCGCCTCTATCCACACATTTATACTCCATTATATCCCAAAAACCTCCTTTTTCACCTCCAATATTGCACTACTCTATATCCAGAAGTTCAAATCCATAGTCCATTAACGCGTATGCATCGTTGAACCAATTACCATCCTGAAGCACTACGGCAATCATCTCTTTATCTCCCCGTTTAGCAGAGGCTACAAGTGTTCTTCCCGATTTTTTAGTGAAACCGATCTTAACGCCCGTTGCTCCCTCATATTGAGACACCGTCTTGTTCTTATTGACAAAGCTTCGGCTGCTTGTTGGACTTTTCCAGCTTTTAGCTGCCACTATGGTTCTAAAGTCATCTCGCTCCATGGCAGCAGCGGCTATAATAGCCATGTCTCTTGCTGTAGTATAATGATTATCATCAAAAAGACCATTGGGATTTACAAAATGACTTCCGCTGCATCCCAGTTCCGAAGCCTTTTGGTTCATCATGTCGACAAAATTTGATAGATCCCCGCCAATGCAGATACCGATAGCCACAGCACTGTCGTTACCTGACTGAAGCATAAGTCCGTAAAGCAGTTCCTCAATCGTAATCTTCTCATTCGCTCTTAGGTACATAGAAGAACCTTCAACCCCTACCGCTTCCTTTGGTACCACCACTTCAGCGCTAATATCCAAATCCAGCTCATCTAGTGTTTCAAGCGCTACAAGCGCTGTCAATATCTTTGTCGTGCTGGCGGGATATAGTTTGCCGTCTGCATTTTTTTCATACAGTACATCACCTGTCTGTCCATCAATTAAAATAGCCCCTGATGCTGAAACAGCCGGAGCTGTCACCGATGCTCTGACATCATCATTTTGTGGATTTAATTCATTCTCATCTACTCTGATAGTCGGTCCTATGTATTCTATCAAACCGCCTAACAGTCCAAAAAACAGACAGCATACTGCTGCTATCGCAATCCTGCGATGATTCTTTAAACAATCTTTCATAATAAAACTCCCACAAACATTTTACGGTCGTGTGGGAGTAATATTACATTTTTTATATTTCATTTATTATCTAAGCTTTCTTGTGGTCTTGATAATAGACTAAAACTCAATAGTCATCTGTCCTTCTGCCATTGAATCGTTTTCTTCGTCAATATCCGTATCAGCATTTATTGTACTTTCAATATCGTCAATTTCAGGTAAGTCTTTCAGTGTGGTAAATCCAAAGTTTTTAAGGAAAATATCTGTAGTTCCATAAAGTATAGGTCTTCCAACGGTTTCCGAACGTCCTACGGCCTCTACCAGATTTTTATTCATAAGCCCTTCCATAACTCTATCGCACTTTATTCCTCTGATTGATTCAATTTCACCTTTGGTCACCGGCTGTTTATAAGCAATAATAGCAAGCACTTCTAGCGCCGATTGAGAAAGCCTTTTAGCTTTTACAGGTGTGCAAAGTCTTTCAATATAATCAGCATTTTCTTCCCTTGTAACAAATTGAAAGGCTCCGTTCACTTCGCGAATAACAATTCCACGCCCCTCCTGTTCATATTCGGTCTGGAGTTCTTTGAAGTAGTCATAAGCATCAGCTTTGCTTATATTAAAAACATCTGCCGCCATTTTTACATCCAGAGGTTCACCCCACGTGAACATCATGGATTCAAATGCGGATTTTATGGCTTTTTTACTCGTCATATATTATGCCTCCTGTACTTGCTGATTTTGATACTTGTCCAGCGCCACGTCTTCATTAACTCTTTCTCCTGCGGAAACCTGAATATCCCCATAAAGAGATTTTTGCTCAACGTTAACCACTCTCTCCTTTGCCATTTCAAGAAGCGACATGAAAGTAACCACCACGTCATATCGGTCTTTCTTGTTAGGCACCAGTTCCTTAAAGCTAAAAACCTTGCCTATTTTTGTACGCACCGCAGTGAGAATCATCTTGATTCGACTTTCCATTGTTGAGCGTTCTCTTTCTATTTTAGTATAATGTCTGCGTACAGCTTCAACCCTTTGTTTCTTTTGGATAAACAGGTTAAAAGCTCCTGCAAATTGTTTTAAATCCAAACTTAAATATTCGTCAGGGTTGTCCAAATATTGAGAAATGTCTTCTTGTGGTTTTTCGTATATTCGCAGTGAGTGTTCTTCCCGTATCAGCAGAATCTCGGCAGCTTTTTTAAAACGCTTGTATTCGAGAATTTTTTCAACCAAAACAGTCCTTGGATCCTCATCAATCATAACTCCGCCTTCTTCACTAACTCGTGGAAGTATCATCTTAGACTTAATCTCAATAAGAGTTGCTGCCAGTACCATGAATTCTGTAGCAACACTTACATCATTATCTTCCATTTTTTTTATGTATTCCAAATATTGATTAGTGATTTCACTTATTCTGATATCGTAAATGCTCATTTCAGCATTTTCAATCAGATACACCAGCAGGTCAAAAGGTCCTTCAAAAGTTTGAAGCTTCACTTTATAGCTCATTTTATTCTTTATTCTCCTGTTTATTGTAATAAAGCAGCGCGCCTACTACTATAATGCAGCCGATAACTTCATAAGCCGTAGGAATCTGTCCCAGCGCTGCAATTCCAAGAAGTGTTGCAAATACCGGCTCTCCGGCTTCCCAAGTAGAGACATACAGAGAACTCACATGACCTATGCAGAGGTTAAACACAGCATGAGCGCCAATCTGACACAATACTGCCATTACTGCAATATATACGTAATCCATCAAACTGTATCCAAGGGCAGGCGTGCCGGTTAAAATCATTCCCAATGTAAAGCATATCCAGCATCCTGCGAATACCAGCATAACATAAAAACGTCCCTCTACTCGCTTTCTTACATAATCGCCTACCGCAAAATAAAGCCCCATAAAAATCGCTGCAAAAAGGGCAAAAATATTTCCCATCGTTCTGCCGCCTGCAATCGAATTAAAGTCCGCTCCCATGATAATTGCGCCTCCTATAAGAGCAACTATAATAGCGGCGATAGATTTTGCCGATACTCTTTGTTTATATATAAATATTGTCACGATCAGCACTACCAAGGGATGCAGCGCCGCCAGCACTGAAGCTCCCGATACATTTGTCAATTTCACCGCATTAAACCATGAAAAGAAATGCCCAAAGAGAAACGCTCCAGAGATAAAGCACCACATCAGGTCCTTTTTTCCTATGTTTTTTAAAACTTGCCTTTCCTCCGGTTTCATAAGAATCGGGACTGCGAAAAAAGGAAGCGCTATGGTCAGCCTCCAAAATCCGATCGCCATTGAAGGCGCCTCTGTCAGTGTTCCGAAAATTCCGGATGTGGCTCCGAATACAACCGCAATAACTGTTGCAATTTTTGCGTGTTGAGTAATAAAATTCTTTTTTTCTGTAGTTTTATCCATAGAAGTTGTATTAATATCAGTCATTTTTTATCTTCCTCACATTCACATCGTATGGCGGTCTTACAATACCTTTTTCGGTAATCACCGCCGTAATATATTTATGGTCTGTAACGTCAAAGGCTGGATTATAAGTTTTTATTCCTTCAGGAGCCATACTCTTTTCGTACCACATCTGATAGATTTCCTCGCCTTTACGCTGTTCAATTTCAATCTCATTTCCCGTAGGTGTATCAAGGTCGATGGTAGAAGTGGGAACAAACATGTAAAAAGGTATGCCGTATTCCTTTGCCAAAATCGCTACACCAGAAGTTCCAATCTTATTAGCGCCGTCTCCGTTGGCAGCCATCCTGTCACATCCTACAACCACTGCATCAATCCATCCGTTCTTCATAACGATTGACGCCATATTGTCGCAAATAAGAGTTACATCCACGCCTGCTTTATGCAGTTCCCACGAGGTCAGTCTGGCCCCCTGAAGCAGCGGTCTGGTCTCGTCAGCAAATACTTTAAAGTCAAATCCGCGCTGCTGTCCCAAATGAATTGGAGCAAGGCATGTTCCGTATTTAGCTGTAGCTATAGTCCCTGCATTACAGTGTGTCAGAATACCCATCCCCGGTTTCAGCAGAGAAAGTCCGTATTCTCCCATAGCCAAGCAAGATTCCTCATCTTCTTGGCGAATCTTCTCCGCCTCCAGTTTAAGGACTTCTTTCACCCAATGGATTTTTCTTTCTTCGGACACACCGCTTTCCGGCGCATCGCTGCCGGATACGGCGTCATTGCAGCCTGACAGATATTCTTCCATCGCTTTTACCATTCTTTTCAGAGCCCATGAAAGGTTTACCGCAGTAGGTCTTGCGCTGTTAAGATAGTCAGCCGTCTGTTTGACATAAACGGCAAATTCATCTGCGGTTTCGGCTTCCAGTCCGCGTACTGAAATATACAATCCGTAAGCGGCCGCCACTCCGATTGCAGGCGCTCCTCGTACCTTAAGGTGGTAAATCGCTTCCCATACATCTTCCTTGGTTACTGCTTCTATGTAAAGTTCCTCACCGGGCAGCTTGGTCTGGTCAAGAATCATCATTTTTTCTTCAATAAACTTTATCGGTGCAATATCAAAAACTCTCAATTTTTCTTTATCCTCCTGCTTTTATTAATATTCTATAGATTCATCACAGATTAAATCGGTCTGTTCCTCCGCTACGCATATCAAAAATCTCATATATGAACCATAATCTAAAATTGCTTCGTCATTATAAGCGTTTACCTCTCCTGCCACCTCTTCAAATTGAGGGGCATCCATAATAGAGGCGATCACTTCTGAGATGGTTAAGTCGTCGTTATCCCAATAAAAATCTTCATCTCCGGTTATATATTCTACCGCATCGGGTACGCTATATATCCCCATAGCGTAAGCCAAATCGTTGGTAAGATTCCAAAGGTCCTCATATACTTCATCTGAAATATCCCACTCTATCTTATCCTGCGATACACCGGCCCCGGCGCCATCCTTCAGCGCATCATCAAAATCATATTCCTCGTATCTTTCCAGCACTCTCTGTACCGCTAAGTTATTCGTTTCAATGTAGTTGACATTCGTACCGACTTCTTCAGAATATGAAATGTCTTCACATGCGGAAATTATTGAACTTATAATACTTAAAATCACTACTAATGTGATAGCAGCAAAAGGTTTTGAGTATTTTGCAGGTTTTCCGTTAACATAGGCGCCGCCAATGGTATCGTTTAATTTTTTCTTTGCATTAGCTGTAGCCACTGAAGCATTGAGAGTCTTAATTCTCCGTTTGGATTTTTCAGCAAAATCTTTCGGTTCATCACCTTTCTCTATAGCGTCTTTATATTCTTCATACCGCATTTCCTTCTGTTCTTTAGTAGCAGGTGCAGCAGATCCCATTACTACACTGTATGCATATTTGGTTTCTGATATTTTTCTCTGTGTATATTCCGGATCGTCTGCATAGTCAGGGGAATTAAGTTTTTGAATCCTAGCTTCATAAGCCGCTTTAATCTCCTTGGAGGTTGCACCTTCTCTAATGCCTAAAATTCTGTAATAATTTCTTTTATCCATAATCTCCTTCCTCGTGCAAACGTGTCTATAATCGTAGAAACTATTATATCATGATTATTCCTCTAAAAAATACGATGGTCCATCATGATTCAATGGTTTCATCCTCTCGGCAACGCCGTTATAATCGTAGAAACTATTATATCATGATTATTCCTCTAAAAAATACGATGGTCCATCATGATTCAATGGTTTCATCCTTTCGGCAACGCCGTTATAATCGTAGAAACTATTATAACATAAAATCTCCCAACATAAAAGCGGTCGAAAATATTTTTCGACCGCCTTTATGTTTTCTAAATTATGTTTTTCTTTTCCTGCATTTTATATCGCCACTTTATAACACTTTTTTCTTAACATCAACGAATTTACTATTACTATCGCTGTATTAAAAACTACCGATAAAATCGCTGTCCAAATGCTCACTGAAATCCCAAATTTAGGATAAAGAGCCCCTGCTGCTGCAAGACCCCAAATTATATCGTAGATTAAAATCCACGTAAGACTTAGTCTTATATTTTTTAAAACCATTCGACCCAACAAAATCGCCTTTTCCACCTTGAGAAGGTCTGATTCGCAGATCGTAACATCTGCAATTTCAATATCTTCTTGAGGTTCGATAATTGCTATCGCCCCATCAGCCTTTCTCATAATCTCATGATCTCTGCCATCACCTACCACCATCACACTTTTTCCATCGTCTACAAGTTGGTTGACTATTTCAAGCTTTTCCTCAGAAGAAAGATTGGAATAAACCGTAGAAACACCTCCGTGTTTTGATAAAGTTTCCGCCACGCTTCTGTCTTCTTCCGTTATAAGTATTGTTTCCTGAACTATCATTCCAATCATAACTATGGCTTCTATATCGTCTTCCCTTATTTCTTCATCCATATCTCCTGTAATGACTTCTGTCCTGGCAAATACAATTATGTCGGCTTTTCCTAACTTTTCAAAAGACAATGCGGATTTTATCCTTATTCCCTGTTCTTCGCACAACCTTTGACCCTCTGATGAGACTGCCAGCACAGCTAACTTTAAAGGCAGAGGCACGCAAATTATCAGCACGCACAATCCTCTTGTAAAAACTTGCCCCCAATTAACCGTTCCTTCCCAATAGTACGTTAAATATGCCCAAAGTCCCACAGTAAGCGTCATAGCGATCACTGCGGCCACAGTAAAAGTTTTAATTTTTCTTCTATACATCTCATTCTCCTGAATTTTAACCGAAAATATTGGTATATTAGCCTAACGTCAGCTATATAATCTTAAATTTATAAATATAATTTATTAGCATTAGTATTCCATCAGGAGGATCAAATGATACTGACTTTTTACTTTACATTTGCCAGTCTGGGACCATGGCTCAGCCGCATTATGTCTTTAGGTATCGATTGGTGGACTTACCAATTGGAAAAACTGCTTTTGTGGATGGGGTTTTCCGTGCCGCTGCGTTCACTGGTAATAGACGGAATCTGTGCAGGAGTAGGCAGCGTTCTATCCTTTATACCGGTTATAGGGGTATTGTTTCTTTGCCTTGGGATATTAGAAGAAAGCGGTTATCTTCATAGGCTCGCCTATGTCATGGACAAAGCCCTTGGCAGATTTGGCATACCGGGTCAGGCTTTCGTACCCCTGCTCATGGGTTTTGGCTGCTCAGTGCCTGCAATTCTTGCTGCCGGCAGGATTAAAAACAGACGTGAAAAATTTCTGACTATTTCTCTCATACCTTTTATGTCTTGCAGCGCAAAATTGCCTATATATAGTATGATGATACCTGTGTTCTTTCATGAAAGAGAAGGCATTGTGACTTTTTCTCTTTACTTTATGGGAATAATGCTGGCAATTTTTCTCGCTATAGTTTACAATAAAGTCATACCTAAAGATGTATCAAGTTTTAAATATGAACAATTGCCGCCTATCAAGGCGCCGCGCTGCAATACGGTGATTTTCTATGTATGGAGCAACGTGAAAGGGTTCGTAAAAAAAGCATTTACTGTTATCTTTGCAGCTTCCATAATTATTTGGTTTGCTCAGAACTTCAGTGTAGATTTAACATGGGCATCAAGCCCCGATGACAGTATTCTTGCTTCAGCAGGAAAATTGATTGCCCCCATTTTTATGCCTTTGGGTTTCGGTGATTGGCATGCTGCTGCGGCACTGATGGCAGGGCTTTCAGCCAAAGAGGCTCTCGTTAGCACGCTGGCAGTACTTGCAGGAGGAACGGGAAGTGAATCATTAAGCGCCCTACTTGGACAGACATTTACGCCTCTTTCTGCTTTTTCCTTTCTGGTCTTTTGCCTGCTTTATGCGCCATGCATCGCCAGTCTTGCATCGGTACGCCGGGAATCGGGCAGCATCAAACATGTCTTATATATGTTTATATTTCAGACTACAATCGCTTGGTTAACAGCATTTATAATATTTAACATTGGGAAATTTTTTACTTAGAAAAGACAGGAGGTACTTAACATGAAATTTTATATTGTTGACGCTTTCACTCAGGAAACCTTCGGCGGTAATCCCGCAGGCGTAGTTATCCTACCGGAAAATGCAGAATTTCCGTCTGATGAAATAATGGTAAAGACAGCGGCAGAGCTTCGCTACTCGGAAACTGCTTTTATAAAAAAGCTTGAGGGCAATCATTTTAATATCAGATATTTTACACCTGCTGCGGAAGTTGAACTTTGCGGTCATGCCACCATCGGTTCATTTAAGGCTCTCCTATATGCAGGCATTATTGAAGACAACGCTAAATATATTAACCATACTCTTTCCGGCGACTTGGAAATCATTGTGAATAACGGTTTTGTTCTCATGGATATGGCAGCTCCGGTTAAAATAAATCAAATCGACAATGAATCCGCTCTTCAGGAGCTTTATTCTGTAATGGGATTATCGTACGATCAACAGAAAAACGGAGGTCTTACATTGATACCTCAAATGATTTCCACAGGCTTACCTGATATCATGATGCCTGTAAACAATCTCGACGACTTGGAGGCAATCGCTCCTGACTTTCCTGCTCTTTCCAAACTTTCTGAAAGGTACGAAGTCGTAGGTGTGCATGCTTTCACTCTCGACGGCGACGATGCTACATGCCATGTGAGAAACTTTGCTCCTCTTTACGAAATAGATGAGGAAGCTGCCACCGGTACTTCCAACGGTGCACTCACTTACTACGGATATCTGAACGGTTTCGTAAACAGCGGCGACGACTGCAAATTTATTCAAGGAGAAAAGATGGAAAGATCGTCGCAAATCCTCAGCCATATAGACACAGACGGCGATTCTTGCCGAATTAAGGTGGGCGGTGACGCAGTAATTCTGGCAGAAGGTGAAATTCATATTTAACATAAAAATGCTTTTACCCGCAACGTGGTAAAAGCATTTTTATGCACCCTCTTACCGTTCTCGGCAAAGAGGGGTTTTTTATGCAATTTGTACGATGACAAAAAAAATTATGCTGAAAGGTTGTGAAAATGACGATTGTCTGGACTAAGAATCTGCATAATCAAATACAGGGGTGACAGGGTTTTAGGCTGTTGCTCCCCCTTGATTGCCAGCCGGCAAAGACCGGCAAGGCGGCAGGCGGCGGGCGAAGCCCGTTTATCTTGCCTCCGCCGACTCGGCTGGGTTTTCTATAAAATTTCTTTCGTAAAAACGAAATTATTTCCAGTGTTTTAACTGTGAAAGGTACGAATCAAATTGAATACGTCTGGTTTCCTCATCTGCATTATCGGGATTTGGCATATTTTTAATCAGATAATCCAGTAAAGATTCTTTAGACTGATAAGCAAATTCGCCATCAGTATAGCACCATCTGCAATAATCCTCATTATAACTTCCATCTGGTTCTCTGCTAATCAAGCTATCTTCATTCAAAGGCATTCCACAGCATTGACAGACAAGCTGCCGTGGAGAACCCAGAAGCGTATTGATTGATACGTTAAAAACTTGTGATAACAGTTTTAATGTATCTGTATTTGGCTGTGTTTCACCTGTTTCCCAACGACTAATCGCCTGTCTGGTGACTTGCAGACGCGCTGCCAGTTGCTCTTGTGTAAGATTATTTTTCTCACGCAAATTCTTGAGAATATCCCGTACTTCCATGTCCGCTCCTCCTAAAATTGGTTATTATTTATTATAACTTCCAAACAGGCTTTTAACAAGCAACTCGCTGTTGCTGCGGAATAACGGGGATTATTATCTATCAAATTCTTTTCGTGTTACTTTCCCGCACATGAGCATTATCGCAATGCATCTTTCATTGATTTTACATATTCTCCGATATATTCGGGAGCCTGCTTGCCATACTTTTCAAGAATCTTTATTATAGCAGAGCCAACGATAGCTCCGTCAGCAATATCAGCCATTTTCCTTGCCTGCTCCGGAGTGGAAATGCCAAAGCCGATCGCGCAAGGTATTTTAGTATTCTGACGTACGACTTCTACGATTGATGCAAGGTCGGTTTTTATTTCGCTTCTAGTGCCTGTCACTCCAAGACTTGATACTATATATAAGAAACCTTCGGCTTCCTTTGCAATCATGGCGATGCGGTTATCTGACGTAGGTGCGATAAGAGATACTAAATCAACTCCGTATTTGTGGCATATTGGAAGAAACTCCTCTTTTTCTTCAAATGGTAAATCCGGCAATATAAGCCCATCGATTTCAATATCCTTACAGGTAGATATAAAGCTTCTGCCCCGTAAGAAAACACTACGTTGGCATAAGTCATAAATACCATGGGTATTTTCACATCATGCCGGAGTTCTTTGACAAAGTCAAAGATCTTATCAGTAGTTACCCCACCGCTTAATGCACGAAGATTTGCGCCCTGAATGACAGGGCCTTCAGCTGTAGGGTCGGAGAAAGGAATTCCCAGCTCAATGAGATCAGCTCCGTTTTCTGCGGCGGCGCGAACGGCGGCAGCAGTAGTTTTTAAATCAGGATCACCGCAAGTAATAAAGGCAATAAAAGCCTTTCCATTTTCAAAAGCACCTTTTATCCTACTCATTTATATCCTCCCCTCTGTAACGTGCAATAGAAGCGCAGTCCTTGTCTCCTCTGCCTGATACAGTTATTACAATTATCTTATTCTTGTCCATTATAGGCGCCAGTTTTAAAGCATGAGCAACAGCGTGAGCCGATTCTATTGCCGGTATGATGCCCTCTGTCTTTGCCAGATACACCTTTCAGGGCTCTGCTGGATATTCACTCCCAAAGCTTCAAGGCAATCGGCTGTTCCGCATTGAGATGAAGCCGCGCGATTACCGTGTTTAGCTACCTTTATGCCTCCTGCTGCCGCAACGATAGCAGATGTAGTGGAAATATTAAAACTATGAGCATTATCACCGCCTGTACCTACTATCTCAAGCAGTTCCATATCGGTTTCCACCTTAACAGCGTGATCTCTCATCGCCGCAGCACATCCGGCAATTTCATCGGTAGTCTCGGCTCTGGCGCTTTTGGTAGAAAGGGCTGCAAGAAATGCGGCGTTCTGTGTAGGAGTAGTTTCACCGCTCATAATCTCATTCATAACGGTGTATGCCTCATCATAAGTAAGGTCTTGTTTGTTTACTATTTTTACAATTGCTTCTTTAATCATAATTTATATCTCCTTATTTTTTCTTATATATCTTTTATAAAATTCCTAAGCATTGTTTTGCCTTCAGGCGTCATAATCGATTCAGGATGGAATTGAACTCCGTAAATAGAATAATCCTTGTGCTTAACCGCCATTACTTCTCCGTCTGTGGTAACAGCGGTTATTTTTAAAACCGGAGGAATAGTATCTGCATCAGCTGCAAGTGAATGATATCGCGCAACAGGTGCAACAATGCTGCAACCTTTAAATAATGGACATTCTGCGTCAAATTTTACATCAGATTGCTTTCCATGCATAAGCCTCTTAGCATAGGTTATGGTTGCGCCGAATGCTGCGCAAACAGCCTGATGTCCAAGACAAACCCCAAGGATTGGAATATCCTTCCCCATTGTCTTAACGACTTCCATGATAATCCCGGCGTCCTCCGGTCTGCCGGGGCCCGGAGAAAGAATAATATGATCCGGATTTAATCGCTGAATTTCTTCTACGGTCATTTCGTCGTTGCGAATGACTTTAATATCCGGTTCAATCTCTCCTATGAGTTGGTAAAGGTTATATGAAAAACTATCGTAGTTATCAATGAGTAAAATCATATATCTTCCTCCTCTGCAAGTTTCAATGCGTTGACAACCGCCTGCGCCTTGTTAATACATTCATCAAATTCTTTTTCGGGAACAGAATCCGCTACAATTCCTGCCCCGCTTCTGACAAATACCTTGCCATTCTTTTTATATGCGATGCGAATCGCAATGCAAGTATCCATATTCCCCGTGAAATCAATATATCCAATAGCGCCTCCATAGATGCCTCGTTTATTGTTTTCAAGCTCTCCTATAAGCTGACAAGCGCGAATCTTAGGCGCACCGGAAAGAGTCCCTGCCGGAAGCACCGCTTCAATTGCATTTAGAGCATCGTATTTTTCGTTTATCTCTCCGCGCACTGTAGAACCGATGTGCATGACATGTGAATATCGTTCGATTGAATGTAATTTTTCCACCTGAACTGTACCAAATTTGCTAATCTTGCCGATATCATTTCTGCCCAAATCCACAAGCATATTATGTTCAGCAAGTTCTTTTTCATCGGCAAGGAGCTCGGTTTCAAGAGCTTTGTCCTCTTCGTCGGTTTTGCCTCTTGGTCTGGTTCCCGCAAGAGGGAATGTATGAAGCACACCGTTTTCTAACTTGACAAGGGTTTCAGGAGACGCACCGGCAACTTCTACATCAGTACCTGAAAAGTAAAACATATAAGGTGAAGGATTGATGGTGCGAAGAATCCTATATGTATTTAACAGGCTTCCTTCAAAGGGAGCGCTGAGACGATTTGACAACACTATCTGAAAAATATCTCCTTCACGAATATAGCGCTTTGCCCTTTCTACCATATGACAGTAAGTTTCTTTGTCAAACAAAGGCGTAACCTCTGCCAAAAGATGGCCGCCGGTTTCTCTTTTCTTTTTGCCTGTGTGCAAAAGAGTCATAAGCTGTTTTAATTCAATGATCGCTTTGTTGTATCCCGTCTCGGGTTCATTCAGCGACATGTTGACGATAAGAATTATCTTCTGCCGCAGGTTGTCAAAAGCGATAACTTTATCAAAAAGCATCAAATCAACATCTTTGAAAGCCTCGCTGTCCGCCGCTTGAGTTCTTACTGCCGGTTCGCTGTATCCAAGATAATCATAAGAAAAATAACCAACAAAACCTCCCGTAAAAGATGGCAAATATTCAAAACGAGGACTTTTATAATCTGCAAGAATTTGGCGAAGATAAGCAGATGGGTCGTCAGTTTTAAATTTAATATTACCTGCCTTCATTTCACCGTTTGCGCAGGTAATTTCAAGTTTAGGGTCAAAGCCCAGAAAAGTATATCTTCCCCATTTTTCGTTAGCCAAAGCAGATTCGAGCATGTAGCAATGAGTAGAAACATTTTTTAATATCTTCATTGCCTCAATAGGTGTAATAAAGTCCGATAAAATCTCACAGCTAACCGGCAGTACGTTATATTTACCGGAAGCCGCAATTTGCTTCACATCTTCAAGATCAGGTGAAATTTTCATTTTCAATACCTCCCGTTATAAAGGAAAAACTCCTTTAACATTTACTGTCAAAGGAGTTTAATAAAAAAACGCCCTTGACGGAATTATATAATCTGTCAAGGACGAATAACATCAACATTATCCGCGGTGCCACCTTGAATTCACAGGAACGACCCTATGCACTTGGCAGGATACCAACATATCCCCGACAACTGACGTATGTCAACACGTTGCAGAATACTTTGCGAAAGACGCATTTGACTGCACCCTCAGCGGCCCATTTGACAACTTGTTTCTTACCTGATTCTCATCATCT
>CAZYWO010000004.1:41036-44885 GCA_964651095.1 uncultured Oscillospiraceae bacterium
GTTATCCCCGCTTCAACGGTTTATTCTATTAAATTAGCTTATACTATACCACCATATTTATTTTTGTCAATGGGGGTACAATACGTTTTATAAAATATTAGATTCTCTGACCCAAATCTTTTAAATAGTTTATAGCTTTAATGATCACTTCTTTTTCCTCAGAAAGCATGCCTTTAACTGTATAAGAGTTCAGCACAGTCGTGTCCTCAAATAAACAATCCTGTACTGTAAGTGCCTCCAGCATCAGAAGTTCTTCGTCTAAAATATCTAAGTCGTTTAATAGCTCAAAAGCACCCGACCGAACTTTTTCATCCAAAGGCGTATTTTCCCACAATTTTAGCTTCATGCACCATATATTCTTAGGATGAACCTGATTTAACAACGCTGCCGTTTCAAGAGCATGAGTTCTCCAATGGTTTTTTCCTCCAAGGCCTAAAACTATAGTGACATAATACTCAATTCCCACATCATCGAGCCTCTTTAATGCTCTAACCGTTTCTGATGAAGTAACTCCCTTATTTTGGTATTTAAGAACTATATCACTGCCGCTTTCAACGCCGATATGGAGCGTACATACTCCTCTTGCACGAAGAGTTCTTAACTCGTCGTCAGTTTTTCTCATAATATCGTCAATACGCGCATACATGGATATTTCTTCCACGCAGGGCATATATTTATTTACTAAGTCTATAATCTTATTCAGACGATCGCAGCTAAATACAAAAGCATTTTGTCCAAGCAGGAACAGTCTGCGGCTATCCGGATAAATCTGTCCAAGAATCCGCGCATTATATTCAACCTTCTCCATGGGAATAATCTTAAATTCATCTCTGGCAAAATCACAAAATTCACATTTTCGCCAGCTACATCCCGACGCAACCTCAAGCGCAGCAGTTCCATCTTCATGGTTAGGCAGATATATTATGTCGCTGCTGTATATGGATTGATATAATTCCTCTTTTGTCATAGCTGTCTTCCTTTCAATTTTATAATATGCAGTCTATCATACAAAAAGATTTTATACAATAAAAAGGACACTGGGCGTATCCTAACGTCATTTAAGTTTAGTGACATTCGATAAACACAGGTCCTTTTTTAATGCGATGTATGATTCTATATTTATTTAGTATCAGTATGACAGCCACAACCGCAGCCACAAGTTGGCTCCTCATTGCTCTTGTGGGCGCAATTACCGTCTGCCGGACAACCAATACACTTTGCTCCGCTCTTTTTAGCTTTTACAATGTAAGCTACTGCCGCTCCAACTAAAACAAGGAGAATTACTCCAATAATTAAATTTTCCATTCTGATACTCCTTTTATACTCTTATATCTTACAATTATGCTGCTTGCTTTAAAGCATATTCTGCTTCAAACTTCTTGTCTGCTCTCTTGATTAAATATACTAAACAAGCTGCCATAACTACAACTGCAATAAGTCCTCCGATGAATCCGCTTCCCAGAGTGCCTTCAGTGATAAGCGTACCGATCTGATATACTAAGAATCCTACGGTATAACCTGTTCCAAGTTGCAGTGCGATACCACCCCAGAGCCACTTCTTATTCTGCATCTCAGAGTTCATAGCGCCCAGAGCTGCGAAGCAAGGCGGAGTATAAAGGTTGAACATGAGGCAAGCAAGAGCTGCTACCTTAGTGATTCCGAAGATTGCTGCCACTTGATCTGCGCCGCCAACTAATTCCAATTCATCTACATCAATGAAGTTGGTTACGCCATAAACAACTGCTAATGTACCTACAACGTTTTCCTTTGCAATGAAGCCTGTAATAGATGCTGCTGCCATCTGCCATACGCCGATTCCCAAAGGAATAAGCAGAACTGCAAACGGTGTTGCGATAGAAGCAAGGATTGATGTATTTTCCATTCCATCTTCCACCAATTGTCCGTGCCAGTTGAAAGACTGCATGATCTGAACAATAGTATTGCAAACAAGGATGATTGTACCGGCTTTTACTATGTATGCTTTACCACGAGAAAGCATTGAAAGAATTCCTCTCTTTATGCTAGGAACCTTATATTCAGGAAGCTCGATGATGAAGAAAGACTTTCTGTATTTATATCCTGTAATTCTCTTAACAAGTAATGCACCCAAGAAAATCAGTACAATACCTACGAAATACATTAAAGGACCAACCCATGAAGCGTCTGAGAAGAAAGCGCCTGCAAAGAGTGCAATAACAGGCAGTTTAGCTCCGCATGGCATAAACGGTGTGAGCATTGCAGTTGCTCTTCTTTCTCTTTCATTACGAATTGTACGGCAAGCCATGATACCAGGGATTGCACATCCTGTACCGATAATCATAGGAATGATGGATTTACCTGAAAGACCTACTCTTTTGAAGATAGGGTCCATTACGACAGATACACGTGACATGTAACCGCAGTCTTCAAGTAAAGCAATCAAGAAGTACATTACCATTACCAGTGGAAGGAAACCTACAACGGCGCCAACACCACCGATAACACCATCAACTAAAAGTGCCTGTAAGAATGGCGATGCGTCTTCTACCAAACCTGCAACCCATTCCTGGAAGGTTTCAATCCAGCCTACCAGTATATCTGCAAGCCAAGTTCCCAATGTTGACTGGGAAATATAGAATACAATGAACATTACTATTGCAAAAATTATGATACCCAGAACTTTATTAGTTAAGATTGCATCTATCTTATCCTGACTATTCTTTTCTTTAGTAAGAACCTTACGAGTTTCGACCGAGCTAACGATTTCATTTACAAATGCAAAACGTTCTCTATCGGCAGCTTCTACTGACGCCTTATCATGTAAATTAACATTTCCCTCTACATATGGAGCTTTCTGTCCTTTGCCATTAAGGGACGCTGCTGTTTCTACTAATTCGGCAAGACCGTTATCGCTTGCAGAAGTTGAAACAGTTTCAACAACAGGGCAGCCCAGCTTTTTGGATAAGAGAGATACGTCGATTTTTGTTCCTTTCTTTTCATTAATATCGCTCTTATTCAGCGCTACTATTACCGGGATTCCCAGTTCAAGAAGCTGTGTAGTAAAGAATAAGCTTCTGCTAAGGTTTGTAGCATCTACAATGTTGATGATAGCATCAGGATTTTCGTTCTTAACATATCCGCTTGTTATACTTTCTTCTTGAGTAAACGGCGACATTGAATAAGCACCTGGCAGGTCAACTGCGATTAGCTCCTCTGCTCCATCATAAAAAACTTTTTTGATTGGGCTTTCCTTTTTATCTACAGTAACCCCTGCCCAGTTGCCGACACGTTCATTTCTTCCGGTCAGCTTATTATACATGGTAGTTTTACCACTGTTAGGATTACCTGTTAAAGCAATTCTCATATAACATCCTCCTCTTATTCTCGTTATATTAAATATTCTATATTAAGCTCCATTGAGGTTAGTCGCCGCTAACTATTTTGCAAAAATATAATGTGGTTAAATTTACCACATTCCACATTATATTGAATCATATTAAAATCGCTTCTGCCAATTGATTGTCAATGTTGTATCTTGCGTCCTTAATTGAGACAACACATCCACCCTTCAAGTACTGAATTACAGTAATTGGTTCTCCGCTATAACATCCCAGCGAAAAAAGAAATGCATCCATCTCTTCATCATCTGTCTCAATGCCCTTGATTATATATTCTTTTTCAGGTTCTGCATTTAAAAGATTCACTTCTTTTCTCCTCTCTGCCAGTTTTTGAAAGTTACCCTTGGCTAACTCCTTATTATAATATACACTTCCCCTTGTTTTGTCAAGGGGGTTTGGCAATTTTTTATAAGAAATTTCTGTGGTGTAAATAGATGTGACCCAATTTTTTGAGAAGCAGGAGAGATGTGGA
>CAZYWO010000005.1:0-44425 GCA_964651095.1 uncultured Oscillospiraceae bacterium
TGCTTATACATTCAGTTCATACTACCCGTATTCAGAACCTTATGGTGAGAATAACATCAACTATATTAGGAATTCTGTAAAAGTCGTGGTTGACGCTTATAACGGCGATGTGGATTTTTATGTTGTTGATGATGATGATCCTATAGCCGTTACGTTTGCTAAGATATATCCTACTCTGTTTAAGAGTTTTGAACAGATGCCTGACGGATTAAGGGCACATATCAGATACCCAAATACGTTATTCGGGATACAGGCAAGTGTTTACGGAAAGTATCATATGGAAGATGTAAATGTATTCTACCAGAGCGAGGATATGTGGGATATAGCTTCTGAAATATATGGTATGGAAAAGCAGCAGATGCAGCCTAACTATTATATAGCTAAACTTCCGGGAGAGACTGAAGCAGAGTTCTTTAACTCAATACCTTATACTCCGAAATCAAAGCAAAACATGACCGCCTTAATGGTTGCCAGAAATGATGGAGAAAATTATGGGCAACTGGTACTTTACCAATTCCCTAAATCCAGAAACATCTATGGACCTGAACAGATTGAGGCACAGATTGACCAGAATACAGAAATCTCCAAAGAATTTTCTCTATGGAATTCTTCAGGTACAACGTACAGAAGAGGCAATATGTTTATAATTCCTATTAACACTTCGATTTTATATGTGGAACCGGTATACTTGGAGGCTTCCAACTCTAGTATTCCTGAAGTGAAACGAATTATAATGGCTTATGATGATGATATTGCATACGAGGAAACTTTGGCTGAATGTCTAGTTTCGCTGTTTGGAAACGGTGCAGAAGACGGTGTAGATACGGACAATGATGATCAGCCGCAAACGGGAGATAATACCGGAGATGGTCAGGGAAGCCAGCAGATGTCACAGTCAGAGTTGATTTCCGAGGCTGCAAAGGCTTATGAAAATGCTATTGAAGCTCAGAAGGAAGGCGACTGGGCAGGATATGGCAAGTATATGGATCAATTAGAAGAATATCTGGAAAAGCTTTCTAAATAATTAATTATTAAATTATAACAAATATGCACTATAATGCACTTGCTAAATAATGTATATTGTGCTATATTATAAACTTATTAAATACTTTATTGAGATGAAGGATTGGGGCATTTTCTTGCGAAGGTGTCCCAATGCCTATTGAGCTATAAAAATTGCAGAATATTGCAAAATAAAAATAAAGGGAGGTAAAAAATGCTGGGGTTTAACTTAGATAAAATGTTATTTAACATTCCGGCTGATGCGCATGAAAAAAATGATCTGACTAGAATCTTAAAGGACCATCCGGAAGTCCAGTTTGTATCTTTTGTTGGATTGGATATTGCAGGAAATGATACCGACGAACGTATTCCTATAAAGCTTTTCATAGAAGACATGGACAATATGCTTGCCCATGGAGTACAAACAGACGGCTCCAGTGTAAATTTACCTAAAATCGCAGAACTGAACAATGCAAAGGTGGATATGATACCAGATATGTCGGTAAACTGGTATGTAGACTATAACTTTGATAATATCGACCTTAAGACGGATCTACCTGTCGGAACCCTTCGGATTCCTGCATTTCTTATCCACAACGATACAACAGAAGTAGGTGCAAGAGTAATTTTGAGAGATGCCATTAAAAAGTTTGAAGACGATTTAATAAAACTCTTAAAAGAGCATCCTTATGTATTTAAATATATAGATGGAGCCGAAAGCGCAGATGATATTGAAGAAATAAGAATTACCAGCGCTACTGAATTGGAATTCTGGGTGAGAACTCCTGACGACAAGGCTGACAGAGAGCAGCTTTCAACTTCGCAGGAACTTAAAGAACAGTATTGGAAAAGAACTTATGGACCTGTGAGAACGGCCCTTGAAAAAACCATAGAAATTTTAGATTATTACGGACTGGAAATGGAGATGGGACACAAGGAGGTCGGAGGAGTAAAATCTAAACTGACCAGCACCGGCGCCCATGATCACATAATGGAGCAGCTTGAAATAGACTGGAAATTTTCCAATGCAATGCAGGTTGCAGATAATGAAAAACAAGTAAAATACGTTGTGAGAGATGTATTCAACCAGTTTGGGCTTAATACAACATTCATGGCAAAACCAATTGAAGGCGTAGCAGGAAGCGGTGAACATACTCACCTTGGAGTATCTGCCAAATTAAAGAACGGCAAAACGGTTAACTTATTTGCACCGCCTGTTTTTGAAGAAGAATTTCTTACTCCGATAGGTTTTGGAGCTCTCATGGGAGTTCTTAAAAACTATGAGGCAATTAACCCTTTCGTAAGCTCCAGTACGGATTCGTTGAATAGATTAAAACCCGGATATGAGGCGCCTGTATGTATTGTAACATCTCTTGGGCACAGTCCGGCGGAACCTTCAAGGAACAGAACCATACTTGTAGGACTGGTGAGAGATAAAAAAAGCTCCATGGCCACAAGATTTGAATTGAGAGCGCCAAACCCTAAGAGCAATACATATTTAGTACTCGCAACATGCTACATGGCAATGTTAGACGGCATTAAAGCTGCTTTGTCATCAGAAAAGACGCCTAAGGAGCTTGAAGCATCCATGTCAAAGAAATATGGTGAAAAAGATTTCTACCTGGAACAGTACAGAGAATACAGAAGTGAAAAAGATGTATTCGACGATTATACTGATGAGGAAAGAAATAAATTCTTTGGTATTGCGCCTGCAACAGTGTGGCAAAATCTGCAAGGACTTGTATCACATCCCGAAAAGGTGAAAGCCATCTCAGGCGACGGAGTTTTTTCTCCGCAGTCTATGGAATCTTATGAGGAATATATCGTAGCCCAGTGGAGTACTGAACTTCACAGTAGGATCATCCCAAACTATATGTCCGATGTAAGAGACTGCGTGAAACTTCATGGAGAAGACGCTACGGATTACGATATTGCAAACTGGGAAAAGATCAATAAATTGAGATTTTATATTGCCAAAGACTCACTTGAACAGAAATCCCTGTTGACACAAGCACGAGAGGCGCTGGATAATAAGGATTATGAGCTGGCGTCAAACCTTCAGATTGAACTTCAAGACAGGATGACAGAGCTTCAAAACTTATACTTAACATATAAAAGAAATTTATTTTAATTAACCGTTAGTAGGAGAAAGAGGAAAGACATGTTAGATATCAAGAGAATCAGAGAAGATTATGAAAATGTCAAAGCCGCAGTAGAAAGAAGATGCAAAGGCAGCTTTGGTATCGAGAAAGTTGTAGAACTTGATGAAAAGAGAAGAACAATTTTAGCTGAAGTTGAACAGATGAAAAATCAGCAGAACACAGTCTCAAAGGAGATACCTAAGCTTAAAAAAGAAGGTAAAGACACATCCGCTATCATGGCAGAGATGAAGGAACTTTCTGTTAAAATTAAAGAAATGGATGCTGAACTTTCACAAATTGAAGCTGACCTTAGAGATGCTTTGCTGAACGTTCCAAACACTCCTTGTGCAGATGTGCAGACAGGCGAAGACGATAGCGACAACGTAGAACTGAGAAAGTTTATGGAACCTACTACTTTCGATTTTGAACCTAAAGCACACTGGGATATCGGTTCAGACCTTGATATTTTAGACTTTGAAAGAGCAGCAAAGATTTCAGGTGCAAGATTTACTGTTTATAAGGGGCTGGGCGCCAGACTTGAAAGAGCAGTTATAAATTTCATGCTTGACCTGCATACAATAGATCAGGATTATAAGGAAATTCTGCCGCCTTTCATGGTAAACAGAGCGGCTATGACAGGCACAGGTCAGCTTCCTAAGTTTGAGGAAGATATGTTTTACGTTCCTCAAAAGGACTTCTTCTTAATTCCTACAGCAGAAGTTCCCGTAACCAACCTAAGGGCTCAGGAAATAATGCCTGAATCGGAACTTCCTGTTTACTATACTGCTTATACTCCTTGCTTCAGAGCAGAAGCAGGTTCTGCAGGCAGAGATACAAGAGGTCTTATCAGGCAGCATCAATTCAACAAGGTTGAATTAGTCAAGTTTGTAAAGCCGCAAGGTTCTTACGATGAGCTTGAGAAACTTACTGCCGATGCGGAAGAAGTTCTCAAAATTTTAAAAATTCCATATAGAGTGGTAAGACTTAGTACAGGCGATTTGGGATTCTCCTCAGCTATGACTTACGATATAGAAGTTTGGATGCCAAGCTATGGCAGATACGTTGAAATTTCTTCATGCAGTAACTTTGAAGATTACCAGGCAAGAAGAGCTAATATCCGTTATAGAAATGAAGAAACCGGCAAGGCTGAGTTTGTTCATACGCTCAACGGTTCAGGTCTTGCTGTTGGCAGAACTGTTGCTGCTATTTTGGAAAACTATCAGCAGGCAGACGGCAGCGTTGTAATTCCGGAAGCACTTAAAAAATACATGTCAGGTGTTGAAAAGATTACGAAATAACGTGCTTGACTTTTTTGGTACAGCGTGCCTGCAAAGCTGCCGATGATTTAAACTCTATGTACTGAATAATTACTACTAAAACGGATGACAATGGCATCCGTTTTGTGTTATACTAATCGCTAATGAATGGAGGAAGTTAGAATTGAATAAGATTGACGGCGGCAGGCTGGCAGTCGGCGGCTTGATAGGCGACAGACAATTTTATAAGAAGGTGATGGTCGTTGCCGTACCTATAATGATTCAAAACGGCATAACTAATTTTGTGAGCATGCTGGACAACATAATGGTGGGACAGATTGGCACCGAGCAAATGTCAGGGGTCGCCATTGTAAATCAGCTCTTGTTCGTATTTAACTTGTGCATTTTTGGGGCGGTAGCCGGCGCAGGCATTCTTGGCGCGCAGTTTTACGGAAACGGCAACCATGAAGGAGTAAGAAATACCTTTAGATTTAAACTTATAATTTGTTTGGTTCTTACCGGTTTGAGCATAGCGGTGTTCTTGTGTTTCGGCGCGACTCTTATTAACGCTTTTCTTCATGAAAGTGAAGGCAGCGGCGATCTGGAAAAAACTTTTGAGTATGGACACGGATACTTGACTGTAATGCTTTTTGGATTGATTCCTTTCGCAATTACACAGGCATATTCGGGAACTCTTCGAGAGACGGGACAGACTGTAGTACCTATGGTGTCCGGTATTGTAGCGGTATGCGTAAATTTAATGTTCAATTACGTATTAATCTTTGGAAAACTGGGAGCGCCTGCTCTTGGCGTAGTGGGAGCGGCAATAGCTACTACTATATCCAGATTTGTTGAACTTGCGCTGGTTGCGGGATGGACCCACAGGAATACAGCAAAAAATCTATTTATCGTAGGAGTTTACAAACATTTTCAAATTCCAATTTCTCTTGTTGAGCAAATTTTCAGGGTAGGAACTCCTTTACTTATCAATGAGGTCTTATGGTCAGTGGGAATGGCTGTCGTTACCCAGTGCTATTCAGTTCGTGGGTTGGAAGTCGTGGCAGCTATAAACATTTCAAATACTCTGGGCAATGTATTCAATGTGGTATTTATCTCTATGGGTAACGCCACAGGAATAATCATAGGACAGATACTGGGCTCAGGAGATTTAAAGCGTGCAAGAGATGAAGATAATAAGATGATCGCTTTTTCCGTATTCTGCTGTGTAATAACGGGACTCATAATGTTTGCAATCGCGCCGCTGTTTCCTCAAATATACAACACGGAAGAATATATAAAAAACCTTGCGGAATCATTTATTCGTATAGCAGGCTTGTGCATGCCGATTTTCGGATTTGTAAATGCGGCCTACTTTACTCTTCGTTCGGGAGGTAAGACTGTTGTAACTTTCTTATTTGACAGTGTATATATGTGGATAGTAACAATACCTGTGGTATTTTTGCTGAGCCGATTTACTATTATGAACATAGTGCTGATTTTCCTTACATGTCAGCTAGCGGATTTGCCTAAATGCGCCATAGGTTTGGTGCTTGTAAAGAAAGGTGTTTGGCTGCAAAACATAGTTGTTAAAGATAAATCGTAAAAATACTATTTAAGGAGGCGGGGCAGCCTCCTTTTTATTTACATAACCCTTGGAGAAACAGCGGCATCATGGTTGCCGAATACTGACAAAGGGAATAGTTTCCGTTACATATACACCAATCGTACATCAAACCTCGTTCAAACATGGCGTAAGCCTTTGTAATATCGTTAATGGAAAGATCCTCGCGAAAATATCCCTGCTGCTGACCCTCAATAGTTATTTGGCGAAGCAGCTTATAATAAGTTCTGTTCGTATCCAACAGATGTCTTTCGCCTTTGGTAATGAGCTGAGAAGAAAACAATTGACAGAGCAGGTCGATGGAGACAGTGTTTTCAATCATTAAAAAAAGCTCCTGATTGAGAAAGATTAATTTATCAATTGGGGAAAGGGACATTTCCATTGAGTCCATCAGTTCATCGTATTTTTCATCAAATAGATATGAAAGGGAGCTGAGCAGGGCGTCTTTACCCTCAAAGTAATGGTAGAAAGAACCTTTGGATGTACCTGAAGCTTCAACTATTTCTTCTATAGTGGTATCGTCGTAACCTTGGCGGTAAAAAAGCTGCCATGCAGCAGATACGATTTTCCCTTTTGTATTTCTGGAATTTTTTTTCTTCATCGGTGTTTCTCCTTTTTTTAAAAAACATAGAACTATCCGCAGCGGATTTAATAAAAAATTTTAAAAAAAATTATGTTTTATTTTTAATACTTTTAAAAGTATAGAATTTAGTATACTATATAAATATTAAAATTTCAATATTTATGTAGCAATTATATGGAATATATACAGATAAAAGTATAAACTAAATTCTGTGTTTCGTTCTAGTTTATTATATGTTACAATGGCGAAGTACAAGACGATAAAGAAATGACAAGAAAAGAGGTATAAAGAATGAGCTTTAAACTTGCAAAATATATTCAACCGGATTTTTCCCAAGAAAAATTTAAAAACGCTCCAGACGCCACACTAGTGACGGCACCCCATGCAAAGGCTGCCCCTAGGGACTTTCATGCTACATCTATTTTCCCCGAGTATTTTAAAATAGATGGGAAATGGTATCTGGCGGAGGACAGCAGAATGGATGCTGTGCCGGTATGGGATGGTGAGAAAATTAAAGTTGTGGAGTTTAGGAATATTAACGAAGGCGATCAGATAGTAGTAGGCAGAACGGAAGATGCAAGCGAGGGAATCTATGTACATGATGATTGCTGGGTGAGAGAGGAAGAGAGCGATGCAGTAAATACTTTTGCTTTCAGGCAAAGCAGAAGCAGAGAGACTTCCTTTACACAGGATTATAAGGACTTAATCGATTTATTGAAATATGAAAAAGAAAACAATGGATATGTGGTATGGGTTTTAGGCCCTGCATGCAGCTTCGATGTGGAAGCGAGAAGGGTTATGGGAGAACTGATTGCGCAGGGATATTGTCAAGCGCTTCTTGCAGGAAATGCTCTTGCAACTCATGACCTTGAAGGCGGCTATCTGGGAACAGCTCTTGGCTGTGATATTGAAAACCAGAAACTTCATTTTATGGGTCACTACAACCATCTTGATACAATTAATGCAATCAATACTTACGGTTCAATCCCAAAGTTTATTGAGTCGGAAGGTATCAGCAGCGGAATCATTTATAACTGTGTAAAGCACAATGTACCTTTCGTACTTAACGGTTCAATTCGCGATGACGGACCGCTCCCTGAAGTTTATGAAGACAATTATGTAGGGCAGGATACAATCCGTTCTCATGTACGAAAGGCTACTACGGTAATAGGGATGGCAACCGTACTTCACACCATCGCAACAGGAAATATGACTCCGACGTATAGGGTACTTGGTGATGGAACTATTAGACCGGTACATTTTTATATGGTAGATACGTCTGAATTTGCGGCTAATAAGCTGGGTGACAGAGGAAGTCTTGCAGCAAAGGGTATTGTAACAAATGTTCAGGACTTTATGAGAAACATAAGCTCAGGACTTAATCTATAATTTGAAAAAGTATGAAATAAAGACACGCCGGGGATATTTAATCACCCGGTAGAAAGGAGGCAGGAAATATGAATAATGAGATTATAGCCTTTGTACTATATTTTATTATAGTTTTAGTAATAGGGATTTTCTTTTTCGTTAAAGGGAACCATACCGGTGAAAAGGAATATTTTTTAGGAGGGCGTTCCATGGGTCCGTGGGTTACCGCCATGTCGGCGCAGGCTTCAGACATGTCAGCTTGGCTTTTAATGGGTCTGCCGGGCAGTATTTTGGCTTTTGGCTTTGGTCAGATGTGGATTGGCATAGGACTGGCGCTGGGAACTGCGGCAAATTGGATTTTTATAGCAAAAAGACTGAGAAAGTTCTCGAAAGCAGCTAATGACTCGATTACACTGCCTCAATATCTTTCTAATCGATTCGCTGCTGATAATCAGTGGCTTCAAATCATTTGCGCGGTAGTATTTTTTGTATGCTTTACGATTTATGTAGCATCTAGTTTTGTTGCAGGAGCGTCGGTGTTTACAACCGTATTTCCAAATCTGTCAGATCGGACTGCAATGATAATTTTTGCACTTATTATCATCGCATATACATTTCTTGGCGGATACAAGGCAGTTTGCTGGACTGATTTTTTCCAAGGGCTGCTTATGCTGGCAGCGCTGCTTGCCATTCCTATTGTTATAATGCTGACTATGGAACTGGACACATCAACTTTATCGGAAGTTTATTCATATCAAGATGCGGCCAGTGGGCAGATTGTGGAGTGTAACTTCGGGACAGGGTTAATGGATGCAAGCTGGCAGGAAATTTTATCAGGTTTTGCATGGGGACTCGGTTACTTTGGAATGCCTCATATTTTGGTAAGATTTATGTCAATTGAAAAACCGTCGATGATTAAAAAGAGCGCTGTTGTGGCAATTATATGGGTAATTTTATCGCTGGGCGCAGCTTGCCTTATTGCATACCTGGGCAGAATGATACTGGCAGAGGAATTACTCTTGGCAGGGGCACAGAAAACCATATTTATTGCATTCGCAAGAATGTTATTTCCTAACATAATCGCAGGGATACTCCTTGCAGCAATAATTGCAGCTTCCATGTCCACTGCTGACTCTCAGCTTCTGGTCGCTTCCAGCTCCTTTACATCTGACATTTATAAACCGCTTATACGAAAGGAAGCCAGTGAAAAAGAAGTTCTGTGGGTTGGCCGGGGAGTTGTGGCGTTAGTTGCTGTAATTGCTTATTTTATAGCTTCAAGCAAGGGTTCAGGCGCTCAGTCAATTATGAACCTGGTAGAAAACGCTTGGGGCGGATTCGGCGCAGCTTTTGGCCCTGTAGTAATTCTTTCCTTGTTCTGGAGAAGATTTACCTACAGAGGAGCGATTGCAGGAGTTGTAAGCGGAGCTGTTGTGGATGTGCTATGGTATAATTTCCTGTCATCGTCTACAGGTATTTATGAACTGCTTCCGGGGTTCGCAGCAGGTATGGTAATGGCAGTTGTGGCTACACTTTTGGATAAGGAACCTGAAAAGAAAGTGCTTGATATTTTTGACCGTGCAGCGGCAGATGATTTTGACGAATAGTAGTTTGAGCCCGTTAGCTTCAGACTTAAAATATATGGTTGACTGCGGGCTTTAATAATTAAACCATTAATGGCAGGAGAAGTATAAAATTGGAAAAAGGAATCAGACAGTTCTTGATGAAACATGCCCAGACAAATCCCGTATCATTTCACATGCCTGGACACAAGGGAGCTGCAATTTACAAAGAGAACGGATATGGCGAATTTTTGAATAAAATAATGGACTTGGATATTACTGAAATCGTTGGCGCAGATAATCTTTTTCAAGCAGAGGATATAATTGCAGATACAATGAAAAAATATGCCAAACTTTACGGAGCTAAACGGTCGTATCTGCTTGTTAACGGAAGCTCCGGCGGGCTAATATCAGCAGTATTGGCATCGGTAAAACCGGGAGGAAAGATTGTAATGGCTCGTAATTGTCATAAATCGTTATTTAACGTTTTGACACTTGGCAGCATTAAACCTGTGTACATATATCCGGATACGATAGAGGAATATGGAATTTCCGGAGAGATTTTTGCAGCAGAGGTAGCCAAATGTCTGGACGAAAATTCCGATGCCGATGCAGTGGTAATCCCATCGCCTAATTACTATGGGATATGCAGCGATATAAAAGCTATCGCCGAAGAAGTACATAAGAGGGATAAAGTCCTTATAGTAGATCAGGCACATGGAGCACATTTAAAGTTCTTTAATAAAATCAATGAAACCTCGGAACTGACAGGCAGAAACAGAAACTTTCCTGCGGCGGCAGAAGACTGCGGAGCTGATGTGGTAATAAATAGTATTCATAAAACGTTAGCGTCGTTTACCCAAAGCGCTGTCCTGAACCTTTGCTCGGACAGGGTAGACAGATTCATTTTAGAGGATAAACTTCAAACTATAGAAAGTTCCAGCCCGTCGTACCCTATGATGGCGAGTCTTGATATTAATGCAGATTTGCTTTTTGATAAGGGCGAAGAACTGATGACAAGATGGTCGTCTAATCTTGAGTATTTCTACAATGAGGCAGAGAATATTCCCGGCATTCGGATAATGCAGACAGAAAATCTTGATAAAACCAAACTCAACATAGACATGTCGGCTTATGGTATTGACGGAAATGAGCTTGAAAATCTGCTTATAGAAAAGGGGATTTTTGTGGAGCTTGTTACGGGGAACATACTCATGTGCATGACCGGAATTGGAAACTGTAAAGAGGACTATGACAAACTATTGACTGCACTCAGAGAAATTGTTGAAGCAAGAAAGCAAAGGAAGATAGATAGGCCTAAACAGCCGGAAATATTGACTGAAACTCTTGAACGCAGGCAAGTCCCATGTGAAAAGATTTTGATTTCTCTAAGCGACGCGGAGGGAAGGGTATGCGCTTCATCAATAATTCCATATCCTCCGGGAATTCCAATCGTATGCCCGGGGGAAGTAATTAACTGCCGTGTTATAGATTATATAAAAGCGCGTTTGGCAGCAAAGGAAAAGGTCATAGGTATTACAGAAAATGGAATGATTTTAGTAGGAAAAGAAAAAAAATAATCATAAAATAAAGCGTATGAGGGCGGCTGAATGGACAATTTGGCCGCTTTTTCTTTATTTTCCAACATTTTTCGCGTTAAGAAAGTATTTTTTTAGTGATTTTTGTTTAGCATTGTAGTATAATATCATCTGTATGATTTTATATAAAATTTAGAAAGGAAGGTCTCACAAAAATGAGTCGAAAACATTTAAACAGCATTCACGTGAGCCATTACAAGCACACTGCTGGATGTGCAACAGAAGTAATGCCTATACCTGATGTTGTAAAAATTTCTATGTCTCAGCATATAGGAGCACCTTGTAAGCCACTTGTACAGAAGGGAGACTACGTTAAAGTAGGTCAGCTTCTAGGCGATACTGATGCTTTTGTCAGCGCCCCTATTCATTCAAGTGTTTCTGGAAGTGTAAAAGCTATCGAAGAACAGAGATCCGCGGCAGGCGGCATAGACACACTTGTAGTAATTGAAACAGACAAGAAACAAGAAGTTTACGAAGGAATTAAGGCTCCGGAAGTAAACGATTTGCCGGGATTTGTTAAGGCAATCAGAGAAAGCGGCCTTGTAGGTCTTGGCGGCGCTTCATTCCCTACACACATTAAGTTCAACCCTAAAAACATCGACGATGTACATACTCTCATTGTTAATGCGGCAGAATGTGAACCTTTCATCACATCCGACCACAGATTAATGCTGGAAGATACTGAAGATTTAATCGCCGGCTGCCAACTGGTTATGAAGTATATAGGACTTGATGAAGGTTACATCGGAATCGAAGAAAATAAGATGGATGCAATTGAGCATATTGATAAGCTTCTTGCTGCAAAGGGAATTACCAATATTAAAACTTTCAAGCTTCAGGCAAGATATCCAAAGGGAGCAGAAAGAGTTTTGGTTTATGAAATCACAGGCAAGACAATGAATGCAGGCGTGCTTCCTGCCGACCTCGGGGTAATCCTTTCCAACGTAACTACCATAGCTTTCGTTGGACAGTATTTCAGAACAGGTATGCCTCTGGTTTCCAAAAGAATGACAGTAGACGGAGATGCAGTTGCTGATCCTAAAAACGTTATAGCACCAATCGGAGCCATGATTAACGATGTTATTGGATTCTGCGGCGGATACAAGGATGAGCCTAAGAAAATCTTAATGGGCGGACCTATGATGGGAAGAGCTATTTTCTCAGATGAAATGCCTATAGTTAAGAATAATAACGCTATTCTTGCATTTTCCAAAGCTCAGTCAATGGTAAAAGAAGAAACAGCATGTATCAACTGTGGAAGATGTCATAATGCCTGTCCATTTAACTTGATTCCTACAGCTCTTGCAGATGCTTATGAAAGAAGAGATGCACAGGCCCTAAGTGATCTTAAGGTAATGCAGTGTATGGAATGTGGAAGCTGTTCCTACATCTGCCCTGCAAGAAGACCGCTCGGCTTCACTAATAAGCTTGGTAAAGCAGTAGTAAAGGAGGCTGGAATTAAGTAATGGACAAGAAAACATATAGTAATTTAGTAGTATCATCAGCTCCGCATCTTGTAACCAATATGGATACAAGCAGAATTATGCTTATGGTTATAATAGGTCTTATGCCGTCATTCTTAGTAAGCATTTATGTTTTCGGAGCAAGAGTAATTTCACTTACGCTGGTCTGCGTAGTAGCTTCAATGTTCTTTGAATGGGGTTATAATAAACTCATGCACAAAACGCAGACTGTAGGCGATTTAAGTTCTGCCGTAACGGGAGTGCTTATAGCTTTCAACGTTCCGTCGGGACTTCCATACTGGATTGCAATTGTTGGCTGCTTCGTGGCAATCATCATTGTAAAACAGTTATTCGGTGGAATAGGTAAAAATATTGTAAACCCTGCAATAACTGCCAGAATTGTTTTATTCATTTCTTATGCAACGGAAATGACTACATGGACACTTCCAAGAATGGCAGCAGATGCAACTTCAACAGCAACACCTTTGGGAGTTCTTTCCGAAGGCGGCGCAGAGCTTCCTTCCAACATGCACATGTTCCTCGGTTTCATCGGCGGTTCAATGGGCGAAGTAAGTTCCGTTGCTCTGATTTTAGGTGGATTGTTCTTAATCTGGAAGAAGATTATCAGTCCTATTATTCCAGCATGTTTCATAGGAACAGTTTTCGTGTTTGCACTAATTTACTATGGAGTAACAGGAGAAGGAGATGCTCTCCATATGGCAATTTTCCATATACTGGCGGGCGGCGTAATGTTAGGCGCTTTCTTTATGGCAACTGACTACGTTACATCTCCGTTATTACCAATGGGTAAAGTTATATTCGGCGTGGGCTGCGGTATTATGACGATGGTTATTCGTCTCTGGGGCCAGTATCCGGAAGGCGTTTCATTCTCAATTCTGTTGATGAACTGCCTGACCCCATTAATCAGTGACTTCTGCCAAAAGAGAATGTATGGAGGTGCGAAGAAATAATGGGAAATAATACATTTAAAGAATATATTCAGCCTGTAGTAGTATTGGTATTGATATGCTTAGTTATTACCTTTGCACTTGCCTATGTAAACTCTATTACAGCGCCTATTATTGAAGAAAATGCTGCAAAAACTGCTGATGCAGCAAGAACAGAACTGCTCCCGCAGGCAACCTCTTTTGAACAGTATGAAGGAGATTTAGTGGTTGTAGATCCTGATAAGATTTATGTAACTGATTGCTATATTGCAGAAGGTGCAGGTATGGTTATAACAGTTGCTACCAAATCATTCGGTGGTATTCTTACAGAAATGATAGGTATCGATGATACTGGAGCAATCACAGGTGTTAAGGTAATCTCGCACTCAGATACAAAGGGTCTTGGAACTAAAGCTCACGATGCTGCTTATCTTGCGCAGTATATAGGTATAGCAGAGCTTGCCGAAGCGGACAGTATCAAGGGAGATAGCCTAGTCACACATGTAAGCGGCGCTACAATATCCTCTAACGCAGTTTATCAGGGTGTCTGTGCAGCTCTAAAGCAATATAATCAGGTAGGAGGTGCTAACTAATGAAAGAAAAAGTAAATAAATTAGCAATCCTTACTAAAGGTATAATCAAAGAAAACCCTAACCTTGTACTCTTGCTTGGTACTTGTCCTACATTGGCAACAACAAGTTCAGCGTTCAATGGTATGGGTATGGGTATAGCAGCAACCGCTGTACTGATTTGCTCAAATATCGTTATTTCTTTATTAGCAAAGATTATTCCTGATAAGGTAAGAATTCCGTGCTATATTGTAGTAATCGCTGGATTCGTAACGTTAGTACAATTCATCGTTCAGGCCTTTGCTGAACCGCTTTACAATTCATTGGGCGTATTCCTCCCGTTGATTGTAGTAAACTGTATAATATTAGGTCGTGCGGAAATGTTCGCTAACAAGAACAATCCTATTGATTCCGCATTAGACGGTATTGGAATGGGTATAGGTTTTACACTTGCACTTACTGCAATCGGTGCTGTAAGGGAAATCTTTGGATACGGAACTATTTTCTCAAGTTTCTTCCTTGGAGATGCTGATGCTTTTACACTTTCCATTCCGTTCATCAGTGAACATCCTATGATGATCGTTGCTCTTGCACCTGGCGGATTCTTTGTCTATGCTTGTGCAATTGCAGTTGTAAACGCTATTCTGGCAAGAAAAGGTAAAACTCCTCGTGACTTTAGCTGCAAAGGCTGTGCTCTAGCTTCTATGTGTCAGCAGGAAAAGTGCCTTGCAGAATTTGATGCAGAAGTAAAGAAAGGAGTTGAAGCATAATGTCATACTTTGGAATATTAATCGGAATGATTCTGGTAAACAACTATGTATTGGCTCAATTCCTAGGAATTTGTCCTTTCCTTGGCGTTTCTAAGAAACTTGATTCATCCATAGGTATGGGTGTTGCAGTAATTTTCGTAATGGTTCTTGCCACAGCAGTAACTCATCCAATCATGGGAGTTCTCAATAACTTTGAAATTGCTTACTTACAAACAATCGTATTTATACTTGTAATTGCAGCGCTGGTACAGTTTGTAGAAATGGTGCTGAAGAAATTCATTCCGGCACTTCACAAGTCTTTGGGTGTTTATCTTCCGCTGATAACTACTAATTGTGCGGTACTGGGCGTTTGCATCAACAATATAGATTTAGGATACAATTATCCTCAGGCGCTGGTTAATTCCCTTGGCGCCGGTATTGGTTTTCTTCTTGCAATGATTATTTTCTCCGGAATGAGATCAAAGTTGGAAGGCAATAATGATGTTCCGGGACCGTTCCAAGGAGTGCCTATTACAATGACAACTGCCGCTATTTTATCCCTTGCATTTATGGGATTCGGCGGCTTAGTATAGGATAAGGAGGCGAATAGTATGAGTGCAATTTTAACGCCGGTATTACTGGTTGCAGCATTAGGTTTCGTATTTGCTGTTATCCTGACGATCGCATCAAAGGTATTTTATGTGCCTGTTGACGAAACAGTTGTTAATTTAAGAGCAGAGCTTCCGGGCGCTAACTGCGGCGCTTGCGGCTTTGCAGGTTGCGATGACTACGCTGCTGCACTTGGTGCAGACCCAAGCGTTGGTACTGCTAAGTGTCCTGTAGGAGGAGCAGAAGTTGCTGCCAAACTTGCTGAAATCTTAGGCGTAGAAGCCGGTTCAGCAGAACCGCAGGTTGCTGTGGTTATGTGTAATGGTAACAAGTCTGCTGCAAAGAGCCTTATGGAATATCAGGGTCTTTCGACCTGCGTTGCAGCTAAGCAGATGTTTGGAGGCGTAAATGTATGCGCCCATGGATGCTTGGGATTTGGCGACTGTGAAAGAATTTGTCCGTATGGAGCAATTAAGGTTTGCGATGGAGTAGCTGTGGTAGCAAGGGAACTTTGCGTTGGATGCGGAATGTGCGCTAATCAATGCCCTAACAAGGTTATCAGAATTGCTCCTGCAAAGAACAAAGTTGTCGTACAGTGCCACTCAATTGACACAGGCGCTAAGACAAGAAAAGCTTGTTCAAACGGATGTATCGGATGCAAAAAATGCGAAAAATCTTGCAAATTTGAAGCAGTTAAGGTTGAAAATAACTTAGCAATGATTGACCCTGAAAAGTGTAAAAACTGTGGACTTTGTGCTAAGGAATGTCCGACAGGCGCGATCAATAATATGAGAGCTAAGAGAAAACCTGCAAATGTTCCTGCACCAGCAGCAGAGGCAAAAGCAGAAGCTCCGGCAAAAGCCGAAGCATAAAGGATTGACCTTTCTAAAATAAAAATAAAAAAAGGCGGCTTGATGCCGCCTTTTTTGTCGATTTATTTCTTAATTAGAATAATAAAACCATTGACGGAGATTTTACCATAACATATAATTATCTAAAGAAAACCATTGAGGAGGGTAAGATGAAGAAGAAAAAGAAATTTATAGCTTTGCTGTTAATGATTTGCATGATCTTTGTGATGTCAGCTTGCGGCCAAGATGAGGGGACTGACGGCTCCAATATAATGCAGCAGGCTATTGAGAATATCAACTCATTGAAAAGCATGAGCGCAGAGATGGTAATAGAAATGGAAATGGGTGCAGAGGGTCAGACTATGGAGATGATCACAACCATGACAGAAAAGATTATCAATGAACCGATACTTATGGAAATAGATATGGATATGGATGTTAATATCGCAGGACAGTCTCAAAAGGTTGAAAGCAAAGTATACGGCGAAGTTGTAGACGGCGATTTAATAGTATATACCGGTATGGACGGTCAATGGGTTAAGATGACTCAGAGCGGCATGGATGATCTTCAGCATTATGACAATGCAGAGGCTTTGAAAATTTATTTGGAAGCTATTGAAGACTTTAAAAAAGTTGGAACAGAAAACATCAATGGTGTAGAAGCCGATAAGTACGAAGGTGTTATAACTGATAAATACTTTACAGACTTGCTTGAGCAGTCAGGTATGGATACTCAGTTAGGCATCGATGATATTGATGATGATGTTACTATATCATCACTTTTTGAAGGTGTGGACAGTGTTCCTATTTCAATATGGATTAGTACTAAAGATATAATGCCGATAAAATATGACCTTGATATGACCGCAATGGTGAAATCTATGATGGATAACTTGGGTGGAGCAGACCTTGGCATTAGCATCGATAAGGTTGTGACGACTATGATAATTACCGGATATGATGCCATTGAAATTCCTGAAGAAGCAAAAAACGCAGAGGAAGCAAGTCTACAATAAGGTAATATGAACCTTTGAAATAAATCTAATAGGTTTAAGCAAGCGGTGATTTTTAAAATCACCGCTTTTAAATCATATTTTTAAATTTGTATATTTTCCTGACAGGCTATCTGACGGCTAAAAGCCATTAGACAAAATGTAATACGTAAAGTAACAATAACGTCTGCTATAATAAGAACGGCAAAGACTAATAAAATTTTAATTTCGTAAAATAATATAAAAGCCGAGAAGACAGTTTGAAGGATAGTATTTATGGTTCTCAGTTTCAATAATATATCCTTTCTTTCATGCATATCTATCTTATCAGCCACATCTGCCAGATTTGTGATTAATTGAAAGTGAAAATATAATGAAATGATACTTATGACAATGCTTATGATATTGATCAAAGAGCTAAATTGGAGACCAAAGGTATAAGCCGTGATTCCTAAAAGTTTTGCAATCCACGCTAAAAAGTTCCATACAATCAATATATGGCATAGATTTTTTAGGAGCATGGCGGAAGGTTCGTAATCAGCTACATACCATAAAGCATTGAGAATTAATATATAACCGATCCATGACGGAAGAATATCAAGACTACCTAAATTAATCTGCAAATATATGAAAATATAAGCCCAGCCGATCCTTTTAACACATGAGGCAAGATTAATTTTACTGCGCAATTCTTGTTCCATCACCGTCCACCTCCTTTGAAATGATCAAGTCAGTCTCTAAACCGTCGATATAAATCCGATTTAAAAGTATTTTGGGAACCTCTAAATAAGGCAAAGAATTTTCTTGTAAAATATCTAAAATGCTGTCTTCATAATAGTACGTTATCCCTATGTCATAATCAGTAATGGTACCCGACCAATTTTGACTTTTAAATGTTTGTGCATTATATCCCCATCCTGAGGTACTTGCGCCGCTGCCGTCAATATTGATTGGGACATCTTCTCCATCGCCTAAACTTTCATTTATGTCTTTTGGAATATCTTCATCTGATTCAAGTATTTTACTTTCCAAGGTAACGTAAGAAATTCTCTTTAGATCATCTTGATCGCCGTTAAAGGTATAAGTTGTGCTAAACGACAAGTCCACAAATTTAAATTTTGCATTTGTTACAGGTGTATCTGTGTAATTGTAATCAGTTCCCAGATACCATGTTTGATTGTTTCCTTGTACGGTGACTTGGTTGTCGATTATATATCTGGTATGAACAGGCGCTGTTATAGTGCCATTGAGACCTTCATCGGTATAGGTCGTAAGCGGCTGAACACAATTATATATAAATGAATTGGTAATCTGAGGGTATTCTGATATTTTTATTTCAGGTTCACTGCACCGTGAGATTACCCAAAATTGATCTTCTTGGCTTATTGTAATATTATAGATGGCTATTGCCGGAACATATTCCCCATTAACTTGATAATATACGGGGGAACCTTCTGAAATTTCATCTTCCGTATGTTGTATATCATTTAATAAAATAACCAGTTCTCCGTCGAAGGCATTTTTAGAATCCGTATTTTCCGCAGACTCTCTTAGATTGTATAAAGCATAATAACCGTTATAAAATACAGAGCTATAATCTGAGGATGCTATGGGTGAACCTGCGTTGAGCCCGTTATCAATATAATAATAAAGTGGAGATTCACTTTCATTTTCACCATCAAGGATGTTTGCGAGCATTTCGTTGTAAAGTTCTTCTTGAGCATCTAAAGGCAGTGATGCAGCCAGATAAAGTCCATTGGAATAAATTAATCCTTTTGCGAATGTATCCACAGCGCCTGCCACAGTTGTGCAGCGATTAAGCCGGGTGGAAGCCATATCACTTTGAAGATTACCTATTGTATTGGCAGATGAATTATTCTGAATTGAGTTTGATACGCTGTATACGGTATTTCCCGTAAACAAAGGCTGCAAAAGAACTATAGCTATGCATACTGATACCAAGGCCATTCCGCGAGGGTATTTTTTAAAGTTGGCAATGCAGGTAATTCTTTTAGCAATATTCTTTCCTCCGTTGGAGACCGAAGTAGTGCCAAAGGCACAGGGATACGAATCGTTAGCCATGGAAAGAAGAATTTTACCGTATTCCCGGCGTTCTTCTCCTTCTATGCGCTCTAAAACTCTCTGATCGCAGAGAGCCTCCATATCGTTGGCAATGGTATGAAAGATATAGCGCATAAACGGATTGCACCAATTAAGGGCATTAAGTAAAGACCAGCAAACACTCTGAAGCGCGTCACGGTAATGAAGATGAAGCATTTCGTGAAGAATAACTTTATCATCTGTAACAGTTCCTTTTGGCAGAACTAAGATAGGTTTGGCTATTCCGCAAATAAATGCAGAAGTCAGCCCGTCAAGTTCCACAGCAGGGCAGTTTTTTAACCCATACTGGCGGCAGATTTCATCGATGTGAAAAGCATCTTCAGTATTGAGTGCAGTTCCCTTTAAAATGAAGAGTCGTAAGCGTACGTATGAAACTATATACGATAAAAGAGTTATAATTACCCCGGCTATATAGATTATAAACAGCCAATCGGTAATGCTTACCGGAGTTGCTGAAACATGAGGCAAAAACCATGGTTCGCTGATAGGATTGAAAGCCTCGGAATAGGATGAAGAAAGTTTGCTTTCCACTATGAATTTTATATTTTCAATCCACTGAGGAAGCGGAAGAATAATATATCTGTTGTGGACTGCCACCGGCAGCAATATGCGAAGAGCCAGCAGAACCCAGATTCCGTATTGCCAGCGTGGGGATAGTTTATAAAAAAATATCTTTTTAAGAATGAGAAGCAATAGAGCCGTCAAAGAACACGTAAGTGTCGTAAGTAAAAACTCCCAGATATTAGTCATGGGTTATACCTCCATTTCATCAAGAAGCTTTCTTAAACGTTCTCTTTCTTCTTGAGTAATCTTAGTTTCTTTTAGAAAAGCGACTAAAAGATCGCCTGTTGCACCGCCGTAAACCTTGTTTAAGAGGGTATTGCGTTCCTGACGGGCACATTCTTCTCTGGTAATACGCGGACAATAGGTATGAAGTGCTGAACTACGGTCTATATTAACAAGTCCTTTTCCTTCCATACGCGTCAGATAAGTATGGACCGTATTTCTGCTCCATCCGGTTGCGGGCTTTAAGTGGTCGACTATATCTCCCAATATATTATTGCCACTCCATAGGGCTTCCATAACTGTCCACTCTGCGTCTGTTAATTTATACATAAAAATACCTCCTACAAATGTAGTAACCCCCTTTTACACATACTACACTTGTAGGAACGATATGTCAAGTGAAAAAATTTGGCTCTTTTAACGTTCCATCAAGCGAAAGAGTTATAGATAATATATGAGCATTTAACCTAAAAATCCCGGATCGCTTTACAGCAGCCCGGTTTTTTTATTGGGTGTTACGCATATAGACCGCATTTTACGGTCATGATGCAAAAGAAAGTGTGTATAAAAACTTATTATGGTAAAAGTTTTTAGCTTTATGATATAGAGTTTATATAAATTTTTTACACACCGGTGTATTCGGTTCTTGCGATAATTTCATCCTTGAGTGGATATCACCAGAAAACGGAAATAAGCGCTGAATCCGGAGACGCGGACAACCAATTCCCGATACTTTTCAGGATGTTTTGTGCGTCTTTTAAAGTTTCGCGGTCAATCACATTAAATTGCATTTCCATTCCACCCTTATCAAAGAATGTGTTAATTAAAGCACTGAAAACTTTCTGATGAGATTCTTTTTCAAAGAAAGTCGGATGGAATTTTACATCGACAACCATACCGTTTGTGGCCACAGAAAGGTCTGACTTTAGTACGGAATTGATAACTGCCGTAAGACCGCTGATATCCTTTCCATGTACTGGCGCAGAGGCATTGGCAAAGGCGGCGGTAGAAAGTTTGGCGTCAGGAAGTCCTCCTGTTAAAAGTCCCATTTTTGCATGATCCACTACGGAGTAAAGATCAAACTGGAATTTACCACCACGCGGAGTTTTAGTGCTGTCAATGAGCGATGCGCAGGCGGCTGTCAGATCTGTCATCATCCAGTCCACGCTATCGTCGTCGTTGCCGTAAGCCGGACAATGTCTGATATGTGCAAGCATATCATCGGAACCCATAATGAATATCTTAAAGAAATCTTTAGACTTGCTAAAGAAGCAGAGCTCAATACTGCGGTTGATACGGCAGGAAACGTACCGTTTAGCTACTTTGAAATGGTAATGCCTTATGTGAATGTTTTTTATATGATATTAAGGTGTAGGATGACGAAAAGCATAAACAGGCAAAAGGCGTGTCCAATAAGCTCATCTTAGAAAATCTTAAGAGGCTAACATGCCGGAGCCGATGTAATCATACACATGCCAACGATAATGGAGTGGAACGGTGAACTTGAGCCGTTTAAGGAGATTTCTTCATATATATCTATTATATCTATTTTGCATTTTGCTTTAATATGCAATTGGAGAGATTGACTTTTTTTTAAGATGGACTATAAAATTAATGCAGCAAACTATCATTAAACGTACTTTACATACATGGAAAGGATATCAATAATATGGAGGAGAAAGGAAAGGTCTTTCAAAAAGTTGGGGTTATAGGCTGCGGAACTATGGGGGCAGGAATTGCGATGAGAGCCGCTCAAAGCGGATATGAAACTATAATGCTTGATGTTGATATGACAAAAGTAAACTCCGGCATAAACGGATTGAAAATTTTTGCTGATAGGTCAATTGAAAAGGGCAAACTGACTGAGGAAGAAAAAGATAAAATTTTTAGTAATCTTAAAGGAACTGTACAATACCGGGATTTATCTGAATGTGATATAGTTATCGAGGCTGTTTCTGAAAATCTTAGATGGAAGCAAAAGATTTTCACAGAGCTTGAGACTATAGTCAGCAGAGAGGCAATTTTAGCTTCTAATACTTCCAGCATACCTATTTCAGAAATTGCAAAAGCGACAAAATATCCTGAAAGGGTGGTTGGAATTCACTTTTTTAATCCGCCGCAGATAATGAAGCTGGTTGAGGTGGTTGCATTTAATGGAACTAAAGATGAGGTGCGTCTTGAAGCTGCTGACTTTGCCATGTCTCTTGAAAAAACAGTAATTTTTGCGAAGGACAATCCGGGCTTTATCGTCAACTATCTGCAATACCCTTTCAGGCTGCACGCTATAAGAATGGTACAAGAAGGCTTGGCGAGCGCAGAGGATATCGATACGGCAGCAAAGCTGGGTTTAGGACATCCCAAAGGACCTCTTGAACTTCAGGATATGGTTGGACTTGATATTACTTATAACGCATGCAAAACGATTTTTGAGGCTACCGGCGACCCGTTATTTGAACCACCTAAGCTTATGGAGGAAATGATAAAAGAAAATCGGTTAGGAAGAAAAACAGGAAAGGGCTTTTATGATTACCGGTAGTTTACATAAAAAAGCCTAGTGTCTGCTTAAGGCTAAACTAATACCCTTACCTAAATAAAAATTTTATTTTCAGCACGTCTGCTGCCATACATGGCTTCAAGCTCACCCTTGTGATAAAGATAATCTTTATCATCAAAATATTTGGCGCCTACAGGGCATTTTTTATAACAGGAACAACATTTTATACATTTACCTTTTATGTTTGAAAAATCATTTAGGTCGATAGCGCCCATAGAACATGATGTGGCGCACAGACCGCAGTTGATACATTTATCTCTGGTCATAGGTTTAACTTTACGTATATCGATGAAAACGCCATTATGATCACGAGGCTGGTAGTAACCTGCGTCAATATGCCCGTCAACCTTAATTTTTAATAAAGGTTGACGTGTTTTATCGAGAGTTTTAATCTTACTATATATTAATTCTGCAAACTTTTTGGCAAATTCCAGATCAGCCTCATCCGGGCGACCTGCTCCCAGCTCATATGAAAAGGAATGTTCGCAGGCAAACGCACCGCCGGCTATAGTATGAAAGCCGTGTAGTTCAAGAATATTGCAAAGTTCTATAAGAGAGTTATCAAAACTTCTGTTTCCGAATGTAACTACGGGTATAGCAATAGCATCGCTGCCAAGGATGGTATCCAGATAGGGAAGCATCAGGTTTGGAAGACGACCTGCATATGTTGGCATACCAAAGACAACTAAATCAGATGAGCAAAGTCTTGGAAAAAATGTACGTGCAGACGGCAGAGTAAAATCGTGATTAAACGATTCAATGCTGTGATCTTGTGAATATTCTGAGAACGGATTGGTTTTAAAAATTGATACAAGTTCACTGGAAATTGTTTTAACTATTTTTTCTGTAGTGCCTGTAGGGCTGAAATATATGGCGCATATTCTCTCTATTTTAATCATGTTTATCTCCCATCCATATTCGTCATTTAATCTCCGAAGGTAATCTTTTCTCAATAAAGTAGGCAAGAATACCGATTAAAATCCCGCTTATCATACCGCTAAAAAGTAAGATTGAGAAATACGACATGAGCTTTACATTGGACACTATAAAACAGGCAGAAGCGAGCTGTCCCAGATTATGAGCTACGCCGCCTGCCATACTGATGCCGACAATACTGAAACACTTAGCTCTGTATAGCAGGTACATGACTATGATACTGAGAATTCCTCCGGCAAAGGAGTAAATCATACCGAATACACCGCTGAACAAAAGTCCGGCTATAAAAATTCGCACACAATTTATCGTAAAGGCGTATTTAAACCCCAAGCGATAAATTGCCATTAATATGACCAGATTGGCGATGCCGAGTTTAACTCCGGGGATCGGTACGGGAACAGGAATAAGAACCTCCACATATGAAAAGATAATGGCAAGCGCAGCAAACATGGCGCTGAAAGCCAACCTGCGCGTACGCTGTGAATGAGATCTGATATAACCTTTGGAATTGTTGTTATCCGGAGATGACATCTACATCACCTCCATCTTTGGAATTGTCTGATACAATTTCTACTACAATCTTGTTAGGCAAACATACTATTGCATCGCGGGTTTGCGAAATAGCGCCTGTATGTACGCAGACTTGGTTTTTACAGGTTGAATAAGACATTGAAACTTGACCGTCTTTTATGGTAATATAGTTTGTATGACCATCTAAAGTGACATCAATTTGACGGTCCTCATAAAGAGAATAAACCCCAAAAGTCTTGCCGTCCGCAGTGACGACGACTTTATCTCCGTCGCTGTTTCCGGCAAGAGACCACCATGAGACTAAACCGCCGAGAGCAAGTATCACTATAAATAAAACGATATCAGCTTTTTTTATCATATAAACTCCTTAAGAAAGGTTAAACCGTTATGAAAAAAATATTTGCAAAAAAGGCCGCTGTGGCCCTGTTGTTAATTGCAGCTTTAATTATACCACAACTGGGCTGCATGTCCAACGATAAAAACACTAATAACAATCCGGGAGTCAGCAAGACGGGATTTTATTTGGATACGATTTGTAAAGTCACGATTTATGGTATGACAGATTCCGATTCCGGGTTTTCTGAGCTTGATGATGATGAACTGGAGCGTGAATATCTTAAGGTAATAACGGATGCTTTCAAGCTGTGTACCGAGTATGAAAACCTTCTTAGCAAGACTATAGAAAACAGCGATATTGCCCGTATTAACGATGCCAAAGGTGAAGCGGTTCAGGTGAGTGCAGAAACTATAGATGTAATTAAAAAAGGCATGAAATATGGCGAAATCTCAGGGGGCGCATTTGATATAACAATTGGCAAAGCAACGGATTTATGGGATTTTCATGATAATACCGAAACCGGACATGAAGGAGGGAAAATTCCCTCGGCAGAAAGTCTAAGGGAGGCTGTAAGTCATGTAAATTATAAAAATATAATGATAGATGAAAATACTGTAAGATTGACAGACCCTGAAACAGAAATTAATCTTGGAGGAATAGCTAAGGGTTACATTGCCGATAAGGTTGCCGAATATCTTATAACCAGAGGCGTCACAAGTGCAGTCGTCGATCTTGGAGGAAATATTGTTGTCATAGGCTCTAAATCAAAAAATCTTATTTGCAATGATGAAACCGACACGCAGCAGTTTACGGATTTTTCAGTTGGAATTGCCGATCCAACCTCTGAGACAGGTGATTTGCTTGGAATATTGCCGTGCGCAGATAAAACGGTGGTAACATCTGGAACATATGAAAGGTACTTTGAAGTTGATGGTGTAAGGTATCACCATATTTTGGACACGCAAACAGGCTATCCGGTAGATACAGACGTGCTTTCGGTGACGATTATATCAGATAGGGGAAATTCTGCGGATTGTGACGGTCTCAGTACGACTTGTCTGGCATTAGGTGTGGAAAAGGGATTGGAATTAATACAAAGTATGGAAGGCTTTGAGGCGATTTTTGTAGATACGGAAGGTAATGTAAAGCTTTCCAGTGAAGAAATAGCTTTTGAATTAAATAGATGAGGATATTTATGCCTCAAAACCTGAATCTGTGTTTTAACACTTATGAGTTCCCAAACCCCAGACTTCTATCAGTTTGAGCGCAAGTTCATCGATACGTTCCAGAGGCAGTTGATTATAGTAAAAGATTAATGCGCTGGTATTCTGATCGGTTATCTCCGAAAGCGGCGCCATCTGGAGTCCTAGTAATCTGGCTTCTTCGCACAGAGTTTCAGCGCTTTTCTTTGAATGAACCTTAATAGTCAAATTTATGCCGGACTGGGTGTCTATAGGCAGTATAAATTCTCCTGCATATTTTGAAAAGGACTGTAAGACAGCCTGTAACTTCTGCGCATAAAGGCTGCGAAGTTTTTTTATGCCTGTGTAATAGTGGCCGTCTTCCATAAAAAATGCAAGAGTTAACTGCTCTGATTTAGAACATGTCTGGGTATATTGATTTTTTATACTTCTAAAGATATTTGCCATTTCATCTGGCAAAACCATATAAGAAATTTTTACAGCGGGGAAAAGTGTTGATGAAAATGAACCGAGATAAATTACTCGATTATTCCTGTCAAGCCCCTGCATTGCAGGAACAGGCTTTCCGAAATAACGCAGTTCACTGTCGTAGTCATCTTCAATTATTATGCTGTTGTTATCATTGGCCCACTCGAGGAGCTTATATCTGCGGCCTATGGGCATTACCGCACCTGTAGGAAATTGATTTGAGGGGCTGACGTAAACTGCCGATGGGATGTTGGTTGGCAGTTTGCCAATTTCAATCCCGTCACTGGCTACAGGAATGTGAGACACGACAAAACCGCCGTCGCGGAACATGCTTTGAACGGGAAGGTAACCCGGAGCCTCTAATGAGACGTGGTTAATGTTCATTTTAGATAGAATTCGGCAAAGATGACTGGTAATTTGCTGAGTTCCCGCACCGATGACTATATTGTCAGGGCTGGCATTAACGCCTCTAAAGCGATGGATGTATTTAGAAATCTCGTACCTGAGAGCAGGTTCCCCTTGAGGATCGCTTTCAAAAAGCAGAAGTTTGGAGTAATCATTGAAAACCTTGGCGCAGCATTTCTTCCATTTGTTGAAATCAAAACAGTTCAGGTCATATATATATTCAGGTTCATCGAAGGTATAATCCTCAAGGTTTTCCGTACCTACGGCCTGACTTGTGTTAGACGGACTGTTATCTGAATTGACTGAAGCCACGAAGTAACCTGACTGGGGTTTACTTATTATATAACCTTCGACCAACAACTGGTTATATGCAAGACCCGTAGTTGTGACGCTGATATCAAGCTCTTTGGAAAGATTGCGAAGAGAAGGGAGCTTTTCTCCGGCAGCCATGTCGCCTGTAAGTATTTGATTTTTAATTGTATTATATAGTTGTACATATAAAAATTTAGAATTACTGCTGCTAAAATCCAAGACAATGGGCTTCAAGCTGACACCTCCAAACTGTAAATCTTAAATGAACCCAAATTTTATTAAAAATCTGGCGGCAAGAATGTATTCCGGTAAAAGTTTGTGAGCAGCACGGGAAAGGAAAACGCTGCTTGTGCCTTTTTCTTTAAGGTTATAGGCTATTAAGAAGGTAAGCATACGATGGTTGGCGATGCTTTTAACATCCTTGAGTAATTCCTTTGCTTCTGCCAGATGAAAAGGAATTTTTTTATAATGTTCCAGAGCCGCTTCCGCCTCTGCATGTGAAGCTTTCAACGCTTCTAACAGCTTCTCCGCAAACACATCCTTAGTATAAATGATGGTAGGGTCCATGTCGAAAGTCTTAGCGCAGGCGTCGGCCATCTTCATGGTAGTTTTGTCGAAGGCGCCTCGGCTGAAAGCATAATAGCCTCCGTCAAGCACGCCGAAAGCTTTCATCGCATCAAGATATCCAAGACGAAGAAGCAAAAGTGTATTGTTGATATTGAAGATAAACTGAAAGCCCAGCTCCCACGGCGATTCAATCCACACTAAGTTAGGCGCATTTTTCACCGACTCCTGATTGACTTTACCATAAGATTTTAGATTGATAGCTATAACATGAGTAGCTCCTTTTTCTAACGCCATATTTATGGGAATAGCGTCAGCATAACCGCCGTCGATAAACTCTGTACCGTCGATAGGATAACTATGAATTGCCGGAAAGGCAGATGCACTTGCCATAACGTAATCTATAAATTTGCCTTTAGGGATGTCTTCTGTGAATAAATAGTGAGGTTTGAAATCAGGCAGAGAAACGGCAGTAATGCCCACTTCATATTTGGAATTTCTGACCTTTTCCTCGTCAATATATTCATCCATAAGCGTTTTCAGACCTGAAGTTCCTGCGCCTTGGTGAAAGACAATTTCTTTTGCATATTCAAAGGGCTGGCTGCCTTCAGGAACATCAAAAACTCTATGAGTGTCCATTTCTTTCCACAGTTTAGTGGCAAGTTCCAGCTCGCCTTGAGCCATCATCGCCGCATTAATAGCGCCTACGGAAGTGCCTGTGATTATGTGGAAATCTATGCCAAGTTCAGCCAGCGCCTGACATGCTCCGGCTTCGTAAGCGCCGCGGGAGCCGCCTCCCGAAAGAACCAGCGCAACTTTTTTATTTTGTTTTTCTGTCATGATTATTTCCCCTTGTTTTATTATGTAAATTCTATTTTTTAGAAATCTCTCTGCCAATTTGCTACCAAAATTGTACCATAAATGTTATACTATAAGCAAGAAAAATACTGGGAGGCATGGGTATGGACAGCAGATTAAGAGATATAATAAATAGTAGTCAAAATATAGTATTCTTTGGAGGCGCAGGTGTTTCCACAGAAAGCAATATTCCTGATTTTAGATCGGAAAGCGGATTATATAATGCTCAAAGAAAATATGGAAGGTCACCGGAGGAAATGCTCTCTCATAGTTTTTTTGTCAGACATACTGATACTTTCTTTGACTACTATAAAAACAACTTAATTTACATTGACGCAGAACCGAACAGAGCCCATAAAGCGCTGGCTCAACTGGAAAGGGAGGGAAAACTGAAAGCAGTAATAACCCAAAATATTGACGGACTTCATCAGAAAGCAGGAAGTAAAAACGTTTTTGAACTTCACGGTTCGGTACTTCGGAATTATTGTATGGACTGCGGCGAATTTTATGATATTGATTATATTATGAACCTGGAAAACTGCGATGGAAACATTCCTAAATGCAGAAAATGCGGCGGTATAGTTAAGCCCGATGTAGTGCTTTACGAAGAAGCTTTAGACGACGCATGCATGATGAGTGCAATTAAAGCTATTCAGCAGGCGGACACCATGATTATAGGAGGAACCTCCTTAGTAGTTTACCCGGCTGCCGGTTTAATACGCTATTTTAGTGGTAATAATTTAGTGCTGATTAATAAACAAGCTACGCCTTATGACAGCAAGGCTGATTTAGTGATTAACGATTCAATAGGAAAGGTGATGGAGACAGATTAATGAATATATTAATTTCAAACGATGATGGAATACAGGCTCAAGGTATAAGAGAGCTTGCTGATGCTCTATGCAAGCTGGGCGACGTATATATATTTGCTCCGGACAGCCAGAAAAGCGCCAGCAGTCACGCCCTCAGCATAAGCCGCCCTATCAAAGTGGAGAAAACCGATTTTCCCAATGCAAAGGAGGCTTACAAAGTTGACGGAACACCCGCAGATTGTGTAAAGCTTGGCTTGGATTTGCTCCATAGAAAGGGAATTTCTGTTGATATTATATATTCGGGAATTAATCACGGCGGTAACCTTGGCAGCGACACCATGTATTCCGGAACAGTTTCCGCCGCTGCGGAGGGAGCGTTTGAGGGTTTGCCTTCAGTAGCGGTTTCAGTGAACAGTCATGAGCCAAAACATTTTGAAGGCTGCTGTAAATTGGCAGAAGAAGTTCTGCCTTTTGCGGTTAAGACCGCAGGTTCCCGCAGCGTGATAAGTATTAACACTCCGGACATTCCTATTGATGAAATGAAAGGCGTTTTACCTGCTAAGCTTGGGTTTGTTGAATACGACCAATGGTTTGATGTAATCGATGAAACTGAGGATTCGATAACTTATCAATACTGCGGAGAGCCTCTTGAAGTAGAAAGTTGGGAGGAAGACACCGACGCTCTGCTTATTAGAAAGGAATATGCCACAATTTCGATGATAAAATATGATCTTAATAATTATGAAGGATTTGAAAAATTAAAGAAATGGGAGTTGAAATTAAAATGATAAGGAGAATAAAAATAGACGATACAATTTTAGTTGCAATAGACTTTCAGGAAAGACTTCTTCCTGCAATGTACAAGGCTGATAAGCTGGAAGATACTATGACAAGACTTGCAAAAGGCCTTAAAGGTTTGGAAATTCCTGCGCTGGTAACTCAACAGTACACCAAAGGATTGGGCGCTACGGTGTCTCCTATTGCAGAGGCGATTGGGAAATTTGACCTTATAGATAAGAATACTTTCAGCGCTTGGGCAAACGAGGAATTCAGATCCGAAATTATCAAGTCAGGTCGTAAAACAGTTATCCTCACAGGAATTGAAACGCATATATGTGTGGAGCAAACCACACTTGATCTTCTGGAAAACGGATATACTGTCTTTATAGCGGCAGACTGTGTACAGTCAAGAAATCCCGATAACAGAGAGATTTCGCTGAGAAGAATGGAAAACGAAGGTGCGGTAATTACTTGCTATGAGAGCATTTTATATGAGCTTTTAGGTGGTTCTCGTGCACCTGAATTTAAAACTATTTCAACCATCGTGAAATAGTCGTTTAAGCCAAAAGCAACGGGACAAACAGTTATACATTTCTTCGGTGATTGAGCAATTATAAGCAAACAATAGGATAAAAAGGAGAAAAATTTTAATAAAAAATGATTTTTGAGAAAAGTTTTGATAATTTGACAGAAGAAGATATAAATTTACTGAACGAATACTTTAACGGATATGATTATGAATCTTCCAGCCACACTTTTCTTGCAAACTATATATGGAGAAACACTCATCATCTGCGCTGGCAGATAATAGGCGAGTATCTTTGTGTCGCAGGCAGAGGTGATGTAGGTGAAGACGAGAAAGTATATTTCATGTCATTCCCGCTTACGAGAACGGGAGAGTATCATGTGGACAAGCTTCATGAAACTATAGAAGAAGCAAAGAAAATTTTTAGGGAACACAATCAGATTATGGATATAAGTCTTATCCCCGGTAAGTTAGTGCCTTTGCTGAAAGAAGCCTGTGGTGACAGTCTCACCATTAAACATAGCAGAGACGATGACGACTATATTTATCTTAAAGAAGATTTAGTAAATTTAAGCGGTCGTAAATACCATCAGAAAAAGAACCATCTCAACTATTTCCTACGAAATTACTCTTATACTTACGAGGAAGCGACTTCTGAAATGGTTCCCGAAATATTACATTACATTGAGGGTAAGAACGAGTATAAAATGGGCGAAACACCCGAGGAATGGAAAGATATTCTGGAGATGGAAAACGAGGCAATCAAAGAACTGCTTGCTTTCGTGGGAAAGGGGCTGCTCACAGGTATAATAAGGATTGATGGAAAAATCGAAGCTGTAACTTTAGGCGAATTTGCAAGAAGTGATAAGCAGACGGTTATCGTTCATGTCGAAAAAGCAGACGACCGTATTCGCGGCCTTTATCAAGCTATAAACAACGAGTTCTGCAAGCGTTTGCCTGAGGAAACCAAATACGTAAATCGTGAGGAAGATATGGGTATGGAAAACCTCCGACAAACTAAACTTTCATATAAACCATATAAGATGGGGGAAAAATTTTCTGCAATTGTTAAATAAAATACTTGTTTACAGACCTTGCAATTCCCCGATTTTACTGGTAATATATTAGTGTATGCGATAAACTAAACGATTTAATCGTATAGAACATAAACAAATATATCTTTAATTTTTCTTTTAAGGAGGAAACATAAAAATGAGAGAAGTTGTAATTGTAAGTGCAGCAAGAACACCTATCGGAAGCTTCGGCGGAGCATTAAAGGGAATTCCTACAAGAAAACTGGGTGCAATTGCTATTAAAGCTGCTGTAGAAAGAGCAGGAATTAAGCCTGAAATGGTTGATGAAGTTGTTATGGGCGCCGTTCTTCAAGGTGGATTAGGACAGAACGTTGCAAGACAGATGACTTTAGACGCAGGCCTTCCAATTGAAACACCTGCTATGACTATCAATAAAGTTTGCGGTTCAGGATTGAGAGCCGTAGAGTTAGCTGCTCAGATTATCAAGGCTGGAGATGCTGAAATCGTAGTTGCAGGTGGTGCAGAAAACATGTCAGCAACTGCTTATGCTATGCCGGCTGCTAGATGGGGAGCAAGAATGAACAACGTGCCTATGGTTGACATGATGGTAAACGATGGCCTTTGGGACGCATTCAATGGATATCACATGGGTATCACTGCTGAAAACGTTGCAGAGCAGTGGGGAATCACAAGAGAGCAGTTAGATGAATTCTCAGTTATTTCCCAGAACAGAGCTGAAGAAGCTATCAAGGCAGGTAAGTTCAAAGAAGAAATCGTTCCTGTAGAAATTCCTCAAAAGAAAGGTGATCCAATCATCTTCGACACTGATGAATTCCCTAAATTCGGAACTACAATGGATAAGGTTGCTAAATTAAAACCTGCATTTAAGAAAGACGGTATCGTAACTGCTGCTAACGCTTCCGGTATCAACGACGCTGGCGCTGCTGTAGTTGTAATGTCAAAGGAAAAGGCTGATGAACTGGGAATTAAGCCTCTTTGCACAATCAAAGCTTATGCTTCCGCAGGTGTTGATCCATCAATCATGGGAGTTGGACCTGTTCCTGCTTCCAAGAAAGCTCTTGAAAAAGCCGGCTTAACTATTGAAGATATGGATTTAGTAGAAGCTAATGAAGCTTTCGCTGCTCAGTCATTAGCAGTAAGAAAGGACTTAAATTTAGATCCTGAAAAGACTAATGTAAACGGTGGAGCTATTGCAATCGGCCATCCAATCGGAGCATCCGGATGCAGAATCTTAATCACTCTCATCCACGAAATGATTAAGAGAGATTCCAAGTACGGTCTTGCAACTCTTTGCATCGGCGGCGGTATGGGAACAGCTCTTATTGTTGAAAGATAATTAGTCTGGTTTAAGGCTTATATTACGATAATTTAAATTTAAAAGCTTACTTATTATAGCAAAAGCGCTCTCTGCCTGAGAGCGCTTTTGTATTTTAGAAACTGTAGACATATAAGATTTTTTCTAACTGCACCTTGGGCTTTGGAATATTTCCTCACTATTGTATTCCCATAAAGTATTTTTTGTTATGCGGTTGACAAAAACAAGCTGCATAATATATTATAAAAAGCAGAAAAAAGGGGAAAATGGAGGTATTTTATGAGCAAAAAAGAGACAAAGATTCGAGTTAACCCTGTAAAATTTCTAAAATTAGTTATAATTCTTATCGTTATATGCGGGCTTTTGATTGGAGCAGGTTATCTTTTAGGCTCAGGAAACAGAGACAATAGGAATACCGAAATATCGGCGGTTGTAGTGCAGAATAAGATTTCGTCTATCAGTCAGCTGGCTACGGTTACATACGCATATACTGAACTAGGTCAATATGAAAGCAGCAAAGACTTTTATGGGGTGACGGTACCTTTTACCACAAATAAATTTATCCTTACATATGATGGCGTTATCAAAGCCGGCATAGATATGTCTAAAGTTCAGGTTGAAGTAAAAGAGAAGATGGTAACGGTCACGTTGCCTGAAGCTGAAGTGCTTTCCCATGAAATAGATGAGGACAGCGTAAAGATTTTTGACGAAAAAACCAGCATCTTCAACCCGTTTACCGTGAAAGAATATACAGCTTTTTATGCCGATCAGAAAACCTCTGTAGAGGAAAAAGCTCTGGCAAAAGGGTTACTGACCGAAGCAAGTACCCAAGGCAAATCAGCAATTGAAGGAATCCTAGAACCGGTCATACCCGATGACTGGACTTTAGAGATCAAATAAAATTGTATAAAATAAAAAGATACGCTCGTGCAATAAGGCTGTTAAAGCATTATTACATAAGCGTATTTTTTTAGCTTGTTAAGGGCTAAAGTTTTTTTACTTCTTCAAACCTTTTCACCTTGCCGGTGGTAGTCTTAATCATAGGTTGCTCTGTTACGACCAAGCGCAACACTTGTTTATAGACCGGCAAATTACGATTTATTTTATCAATGTCGTCTTTGATTAGAGATTCAATTTTGCAAGCAGTCTGCACTTTGTCTTCATCTGAACCCTTGGACATATCCAAACCGAAATTATCCTTTATATACTCCGGTTTGTAGACGATTTTTGCACAGAGGGCTAAATCGTTTGTATCTCCATCGTTGTGACGCGGCTGACCGAAAACCATGTTTTCCTCCACATAAGGAAGATTGCTTATGAGAAGCTCAATTTCTTCAGGATATACGTTCTTGCCATTCTTTAAGACTATAACATTTTTTTTGCGGCCACAGATGAAAATAAAACCTTCATCGTCTACATACGCCAGGTCGCCTGTATGCAGCCAGCCGTCTTTAAGAGCAGAGGCGGTTTTCTCCGGATTCTCATAATAGCCCGCCATAATATTGGGACCGCGAGCGATGAGTTCTCCAACACCGTCTGCATCAGCATCGTTTATAGCAAGTTCAATTCCGGGAAGAGACCTTCCGATAGAACCGGTTTTTTGTTCTTTAAAATTTTCTGCGGCAAGAACGGGCGAACTTTCTGTAAGACCGTAGCCTTGCACCGTAGAAATGCCGAAGTTATTGAAGCCCTCCAGCGCTTCCGGGTCAATGGCAGAAGCTCCGCTTATTACAAGGCGGATTTCACCACCGAGCTGATCCAGAATTTGTTTAAACACTTTGCGGCGAAGATCAATCCCTAATTTAAGCAAAAAGCGCGTAAGTTTTATGCCAACAGAAACTTTACGCTCCAGTCCTTGCTTTTTAACTGTAGCCATAATGCGCTTGTATATAGACTCAATCAATAGCGGAACACAGAAAAAAACAGTAACCTTGTATTCCACAATGTTGCTTTGAAGATATTTAAGGCCGTCGCAGTAAGTGGTGGCAGCGCCGGCTGCAAGCATAACCATCTGACCTGTAGAGCCAAAAGTATGATGATAAGGCAAAAACGCCATGCTTACATCTCCCCGGCGGATATCCTCCACTTTTTGGAGGGCATATATGTTTGATGTAATATTTTGCTGTGAAAGCATGACAACTTTGGACATAGATGTAGTGCCGGAAGTAAAGAGCAAAATAGAAACTTCTTTATTATCGATAGGCAGCCGCATGTATTCATCATATCCTGATTCTATCAGGCTGCGGCCTTCTTCTCTAAGATAAGAAATATCTGTGAAGCCCTCTATCGGTTCCATACAAACAAATTCCGAAACCTGCGTTGAAGAGGAATCCATAAGAGTTTTTATATCTTCCAAATGAGCGGGATCAAAAATTATTATGTCGGCATGGCTTCTTACAAGGGAAGATTCCAGTTCCGGATATGGGAGGCCTTTATCAAGGGGAATACACATTCCTATGCCGCACAGTATAGCTAAATAACTTTCAATCCATTCGCAGCGGTTTTTACCTATGATGGCAATTCGCTTTCCCTGCCAGCCGCGAGAAAGCATGGCGGCGCCCAAGCAGTTTACTCTTTGCTTGAAGTCTCCATATGTAATATGTTCATATACCGGTTCTTTACCACGATCTTGTTTGTGTTTTACAATAAAAGCTGTATCTTCTGGCCATTGTGAAGCGCTGTAATTTAAAAGTTCTCTAAAATCTTTGTGAAATACAGGATTAAATGCCTGCTTTAATTCTTTTATTTTTTTCAATCTTTTATTCTCCTTATTGTTTTATATTATCCCTAAAATTGGATTTAAATAAACCTTTTATCTAGTTAATGAAACTATAATACAACGTTACTGTAACCTTGTCAACAGTTGACAATATGCCAAACTTGTGATATTTTTATTTTATCTATGAAGAAGGAGATAAATAATGAGGAGCAAAGGACTAGATGACTTTAAAATGCCAAGATGGGAAGAACTTCCTTCGATTCCACAATATCTTGACCAGGTACTGCTTCTACTGGATGAATGGCTGGGAGAATATTTAAGCCAAGATGGAAAGCAGATTATGACAAGAACGATGGTAAATAATTATGTAAAACTTAAATTTCTGCCTCCGCCGGTAAACCGCAAATATGACAGGTTGGCGATTGCTTCTTTATTTGTAATTGCAATACTGAAACCTGTTTATACCATAGAGGAAATCGCTTATCTGATAAAACTGGCGATGAAACATTCAGGCGTACAAGTGGCATATAATCAATTTTGCCAACATGTGGAAGATGCAGTTTCTCACACTTTTAATCATACCACGATGGAAAAGGGAAAAAATCCTAACGACCCCAGAGAGGTACTTTGGAATGCCTGCAACGCCTTTGCCTGCCAGCTATACGTGAGGAAAATTTATTTGAGGGAAGCCTTGGCAACTGCTTCTTCTGACGAGGGGGAATAAGCCGGATGTCAAAAGGAAAGAAAAATACGGAAAAAACCAATGCTATGCGTATGCTCGATGCGATGAAAATAAAGTACGAGGAGCATAACTATGAGGATACTGACGCAATCAACGGAACAGAGGTGGCAGAGGCGCTGGGGCAGAATCCTGCACAATGCTTTAAAACTTTGGTAACAGTAGGAAAAAGCGGCGAGCATTATGTTTTCATGGTTCCTGTAGCTGAAGAATTGGACTTGAAGAAGGCAGCCAAGGCGGTAAGGGAAAAGTCAATAGAAATGGTTAAGTCAAAAGAACTTTTGCCTTTGACCGGATACATTCATGGAGGTTGTTCGCCTATAGGAATGAAAAAGTTTTTTAAGACCACTGTTCATAAAACAGCCGCAGAGTTTGACACTATTTTTTTCAGCGGCGGCAGAATAGGTTTTCAGATAGAGCTGGACATTGAAAGTCTGGCAAAAGTAATAGAATTTCAATTATGCGACATCATTAAGGAGGACTAAATATAAAATGAAGATCATCGACATATTAAACGAAAAAAACGTGACATTATCATTTGAGGTTTTTCCACCTAAAAAGGATATGCCTTTTGAACCCATTATGGATGCGGTGGACAAGCTTTGCCAAGTTAAACCGGATTTTATGAGCGTAACTTATGGAGCAGGCGGAGGAACAGGTCATAATACAGTTAAAATTGCAGACCATGTGCAGAACCAATTGGGAGTAACATCGCTGGCACACCTTTCCTGCATTTCTTCCACCAAAGAGCAGGTGAGAGAGGCTATAGATTCTATAAAGAACAGCAAGATCGAAAATATATTGGCGCTCAGGGGAGATATTCCTGCGGATTTTAAAGGAATGGATACATGTGATTACCATTACGCATCAGAGCTGGTTAAGGAAATAAGGAAGCAGGGTGATTTTTGCATTGGAGCTGCCTGCTATCCTGAAGGACATGTGGAATGTCTCCATAAGGAGGATGATATAGCTTACTTAAAGGAAAAAGTGGACAGCGGCGTAGATTTCCTTACTACCCAGATGTTTTTTGATAATAACGTTTTATATAATTTCCTGTATCGAATTAGAGAAAGAGGAATTACCGTTCCTGTAATCGCAGGTATTATGCCTGTAACGAACGGCAAGCAGATAGAAAGAATTTGCCAGCTTTCCGGTACTTATCTTCCTGCAAGATTTAAAGCCGTTGTGGATAAATTTGGAGATAAGCCGGAGGCTATGAAACAGGCGGGAATCGCCTATGCTACAGATCAGATCATCGACCTTATAGCTAACGGTGTAAAGGGAATTCATATTTATACTATGAATAAACCTGATGTGGCAGAGAGCATTAAAAATAACTTGTCCTATATAATAGGAGAATAGTTGGGGACTTGTAAAATATACTGCATAAATGCGAGGTAAATACAGGTGGAAAGAGAAATTCTCAGATATTTAGGATATGGGGGAGCGCAGGCAGATAAGCGCACCATGGAAATAATAGACGAATGTGTTAAACTGCTTGAAAAACAATGTAAGCCCAGATATGTAAGCAAGATTGTAAATGTGGAGGTTAGAGACAGCAATGTGACTATAGCCGGGGGTATAAAGATATGTTCTGAAAGTCTTGGCAGAGCCCTTGACGGCTGTAATCAAATAATGGTTTTCGGCGCAACCCTAGGAGTTGAGGCAGATACTTTAATAAGGAGAGAAGGAAGCAGGCAGATTAGCCGAGGAGCAATTCTTTCCGCATCAGCTACGGCCTTTATAGAGGATTACTGCGACAGGTGTCAGGCAGAGTTGACGGCAGATCTTGCATCGCAGGGAAAAACTCTGGGCGAGAGATTTTCTCCGGGATATGGAGATTTTGCTCTGGAACATCAAAAGGACTTGTTCGCCATACTGGATTGTCCAAGAAAGATCGGCTTGACTCTTACAGATGAGTTAATAATGGTGCCGACTAAATCGGTAACGGCGATTATGGCAATTGACGGACACTGCGGCAAGCAGCTTGGCTGTCAGTTTTGCATGAAAGAAAATTGTTTATATAGGCGCATATAATAAGCATATATAAAAGGTGATAAATTAGTATAAGACAATTAAGAGGAGACATTAAATTGAGCATTTTAGATATTTTGGGAAAAAGAATGTTGTTCTTTGACGGAGGTATGGGAACTATGCTCCAAGGCAAGGGAGTACTGCCCGGGGAAATCACTGAGATTTGGAACATTACCAGACCGGATGATGTGTACGATGTTCATAAACAATATCTTGAAGCAGGAGCTGATATAATATTGGCGAATACTTTTGGCGCCAATGAAATCAAGCTTTCCGGCAGCGGATATTCTGTTGAAGAAATAGTGGAAGCCGGAGTAAAAAACGCAAAAAAGGCTGTTGCGGATATATGCGGCAGTGAACGTCAGGCGTTTGTAGCGATGGATATAGCTCCAACAGGCAAACTTCTTAAACCCTTTGGTACGATGGAGTTTGATGAGGCGTATGAGATATTCAAAAAGATGGCAGTAGCCGGAGAAAAGGCAGGAGCCGATATTATTGTGGTGGAAACCATGTCGGACACTTACGAAATTAAGGCGGCAGTTTTAGCCATCAAGGAGAATACCAACCTGCCTGTTTTTACTACGGTTACTTTCGATGAGAGAGGTAAGATGCTGACAGGCGCCAACGTGGAGGCGGTAGTTACTCTTCTTGAGGGACTGGGGGTAGACGCTATAGGCATTAACTGCGGTCTGGGACCTGTTCAGATGAGACCGCTGGTTAAAAGAATGCTCCAATTGACCTCACTGCCTGTAATTGTAAATCCAAACGCAGGCTTGCCTCGCCAGGAAGGAAAGGAAACGGTTTATGACATAACCGCTGAACAGTTTGCCCACGTTATGGAAGAAATGGCAGAAGACGGTGTTTGGATAATGGGTGGCTGCTGCGGTACTACTCCAGAGTATATCAGACTGATTCACGACAGATGTGCGATGGTTCCGTTAAAGCCCATTGAAAAGAAGCATATAACTCGCATATCCTCCTACAGCCATGCTGTAAACTTTGAAAACGGACACGTTATCATAGGAGAAAGAATTAATCCTACAGGTAAGTCACGGTTTAAACAGGCTCTTAGAGAAGGAGATACAGACTATATTTTGCAGGAGGGTTTCGCACAAGAAGAAGCGGGAGCTGTGGTTCTGGATGTGAATGTAGGTCTTCCTGAAATTGATGAAGAAAAGATGATTTTGCAGGTAATGAGAGAGCTTCAGGGAGTTATCGACCTGCCTTTGCAAATTGACAGCGCAAATGAAAAGGCGATGGAAACCGCTCTTCGTTACTACAATGGCAAAGCCATGGTAAATTCGGTTAACGGCAAGGCAGAATCCATGAAGGCTATTTTCCCGCTGGTTAAAAAGTATGGAGGAGTAGTTGTGGGACTCACTCTGGATGAAGCAGGGATTCCAAAGACAGCTTCCGGAAGACTGGAAATTGCTCGAAAAATTGTTGATACTGCGGCAGAATATGGAATTGACAAAGAAGATATTATTATTGACGTGCTTTGTATGACTATAAGCTCGGATCACGAGTCGGCAAAAGTTACGCTGGACGCGCTGGAAATGGTTAAGCGAGAGCTTGGAGTTAAAACCAGCCTTGGAGTTTCCAATATTTCTTTTGGGCTTCCGGCTAGAGAAAACATCAACTCCACATTCTATACGATGGCACTTCAGAGAGGCCTTGACGGTGCAATCATCAATCCGAAGTCAGCCGCCATGATGACCGCTTATCAAGCTTACAAAGCGCTTTCAGGCAAAGACCTTAACTGTGCTGAATATATAGAAAAATTTTCACAGGTATCACAATCGCCGCAGATATCTCAGCCATTACCTGCTGTCGCTGTGGGAAAAGATAAGGCAAAACAAGATATAACCGGTCCGGCAGATTCTATGTCTTTGGAAAAAGCGGTGGAACGAGGCATGAAAGAAGCCGCCCAAACAGCATGTTTGGAGCTGCTTAAGACAGAGGAACCTATGACAATTATAAACGATAGACTGATACCTATACTTGATAAAGTAGGTAAAGGCTTTGAGAAGGGTACTGTTTTTTTGCCGCAACTCCTTATGAGTGCAGAAGCGGCTAAATCAGCTTTTGCGGTAATACGCGATGAAATGTGCAAAAGAGGCGCACAGCAGCAGGATAAGGGGAAAATAGTGATTGCCACTGTAAAAGGTGATATTCACGATATAGGAAAAAACATTGTAAAGGTGCTTCTTGAAAATTACGGTTTCAAGATTATAGATTTGGGCAAGGATGTACCGCCTAAAGATATCGTAGATACTGCGCTTAACGAAGATGCCAAATTAGTGGGACTGAGCGCGTTGATGACGACTACCGTAGGGGCGATGGAAGACACAATTAAAGCTCTCCGGGAAGCAAAACCGGATTGCAAAGCTATGGTAGGCGGAGCCGTTATGACGGAGCAGTATGCGGATATGATCGAGGCTGACAAGTATGTTCAAGATGCTATGGCGTCGGTACATTTTGCACAGGAAGTCCTTAAAGATGAAGATTAATTTTTGGTTTTAGGGAAGTTAAAATATGAAAAAAATTGATATGTTTAAAGAATATGTGGGACAGCTTATATTTCGCTGCATGGTATTTTTAGTGGTTTTGGGAGCCTATATATTTGAACCGCAGTATTTTGACCTGATTATAACTAAGAGAATCACTGTAAAATGGGAATTGCAGGGTTTTACCGCGACGCAGATTCAGCAAATGCTGGAAAAGTACAATGTGCTTTGGGTTTACATTGTTTGGGCAATTTTTATGACCAGCATGATTATACAGATGTTTCCGCAGAGTAAAAGAATAACCATGGGTAGTAAAAAGGGTTTTGTCAGCCATTATCATCCTGTAGAAAAGTATGATGAAATAGAAATGTATAAATACGTACAGCAAAACAATCTGGCAGCCCTTAAAATTTTGCTGGTATGGCTTAGTTTTAACGCAATCTTTGGCTTGCTTTATGTGATGGATATAATAGCAGTAAAAGAACTGATTTTACTGTCCACTTTCTATTATGTGTGCGACCTTATTTGCGTAGTATTGTGGTGTCCGTTCCAGACTTTTTTCATAAAGAATAAATGCTGCGTTAATTGCAGAATTTTTAACTGGGGTTATTTTATGATGTTTACGCCTATGTTGTTTATACGAAACTTCTTTACGTGGAGTTTGTTCTTTACCAGTCTGGTGATGATGATAAGATGGGAGTTAACTCTTATAAAATATCCTGAACGCTTTTGGGAAGGCTCTAACGATATTCTTAAATGCAGAAACTGTCAGGATAAAATTTGCAGATTCAAAGGTCCTAAGTTCGTTGAAAAGATTGAAAAATAGGGACTAAAATACTGGAATAATGATTAAAATAGTGTTACAATAATTGCTAAGATTTTATATTTGATTATATATTTGGAGGAAAAACTATGGCTGAAACCAATTTTATCCATAACATAATAGAAAAAGATTTAGAAACACATAGATACGGAGATAGAGTTTATACACGTTTTCCGCCGGAACCTAACGGATACTTGCATATTGGACACGCTAAATCTATATGCTTGAACTTTTCCACAGCGGCAAAGTACAACGGCAAGTGTAATTTGAGATATGATGATACTAATCCTGTTAAGGAAGACACTGAATATGTAGGCTCTATTGAAGAAGACGTTAGATGGCTGGGATTTGAATGGACAGAAAGACTTTGGGCTTCGGATTACTTCGATAAAATGTATGAAGCAGCAGTGGAACTCATTAAGAAGGGAAAGGCGTATGTATGCGATTTGACACCGGAAGAAATCAAAGCATACAGAGGCACGCTGAAAGAGCCGGGAAAAGAAAGCCCTTACAGAAACAGAACCATCGAAGAAAACATGAGGCTTTTTGAGGAAATGAAAGCAGGTAAGTACGCAGACGGTGAAAAAGTCCTGCGTGCTAAGATTGATATGGCTTCGCCCAACATAAACTTGAGGGACCCAATAATATATCGTATAGCCCATGCAACTCACCACAATACGGGAGACAAATGGTGCATTTACCCTATGTACGACTTTGCTCATCCTATTGAAGATGCTATTGAAGGCATTACACATTCTATATGCACATTAGAGTTTGAAGATCATAGACCACTGTACGACTGGGTTTTAAGAGAAGTAGGCTGGTGGGAAGCGCCTCCGCAGCAGATTGAATTTGCAAGACTGAATCTTACCAATACTGTCATGTCCAAGAGATACTTAAAGGCTCTTGTTGAAGACGGTGCTGTTGACGGCTGGGATGATCCTAGAATGCCGACTATCGCAGGTATCCGCCGCAGAGGCTATACGCCAGAAGCAGTAAGAGATTTTTGCGAAAAAATCGGTGTAGCCAAGGCGAACAGCACAGTGGATATTTCCCTGTTGGAACATTGCGTAAGGGATGACCTTAAAGAGAGGGTAGAGACAAGGAATGTAATCTTCGATCCGATCAAGGTTATTATTACTAACTACCCTGAAGGTGAGAGTGAGCTTTGCGAAGTGGAAAATAATCCTCAGGCGCCTGAAATGGGCAATCGACAGATCACTTTCTCAAAGCATCTTTGGGTTGATGGAGCTGACTTTATGGAGACTCCTGTGAAGAAGTATTTCAGACTTTTTCCGGGTAACGAGGTAAGGCTCAAAGGCGCCTATTTTATTACATGCAATGAAGTAGTTAAGAATGAAGATGGTTCCATTAAGGAACTCCACTGCACTTATGACCCTGAAACCAAGTCGGGAAGCGGATTTGAGGGCCGCAAGGTTAAGGGAACAATTCACTTTGTGGATGCTGAAACCGCAGTACCGATTAAAATACGCCAATTTGATTACTTGATGCTTGAAGATGAAAAGGGTGAAAAGACCATGAATCCTGAAACTATGAGAGAAATCACCTGTTATGCGGAACCTTCCATTAGGCAGGCGCAGGCAGGGGAAAGATTCCAGTTCTTTAGGCATGGTTATTTCATCGCCGAGCCTAAGCTGTTTAGTAAAGACAACTTGGTATTCAATGAAATTGTAGGGCTTAAGAGTTCTTGGAAATAAAAGAAGGGACACCAATATGGCTGATTGTTCACATTGCACATCAAAACTATGCAGAACAGGAAATTTAGATGCGGCGCCTGATGGCTGCCCGTGCCGTATAACCGACAGAGAAAGAGAGCTTGAACGATATGACAACAATGATAAGATGACGGCAAGGGAATCTGCTCTGGTTGAAAGTTACGGATATGGCAGGCTCACCCGTATGGAAGAGATTATGGAATATGCCATAAGATGCGGATACAATCATCTGGGGCTTGCATTCTGTGTTGGTTTATCGGAAGAAGCAAAGGTTATCACAGACATTTTACAGGCTAATGGTTTTAAAGTGGATTCTGCCTGCTGTAAGTGTGGAAGTGTTCCTAAAGCCGCTATAGGGATCAGTCCCGAGGAATATGCAGGGAAAAACAGAAACTTTGAGGCTATGTGCAACCCTGCCGGACAAGCGGCTATACTCGATGAAGCAGGCTGCCAACTGAACATAATATGCGGGCTGTGCGTAGGTCATGATACTCTGTTTATCAAGCATTGCAAAAGTCCGGTTACCGTACTTGCTGCCAAAGACAGAGTTACAGGACATAATCCATTAGCGCCTATATACAATGCTAAATCATATCGCTCCAATCTTTACAGGTATGTAGAGCGAAGGAAAAAAGAATAAAATTTTTAACATGAAAAGTGAAATCCGCTGCCAAATTATTTGGCAGCGGATTTATACTTTTTTTGGGGAAATAGATTGGTGGAATAGATTACAGATTGGGGAAACAGAATGTGTTTTCCCATATATTCCTCTCTAGCCGAACCGGTACCCCACACACATCCGGATTGCTTCTCTAAAGCAGAGGCAATTTGAGTATTACTATGGTGAAGATAACCATTCCAAACAGTGCAAACGGGTAAGTTGCTCCATACCCTGCACCCGGGTCATCGCTTCCCACAGCATCAGTTGCCGCTCCAAGTCCTGGAGTCGACGTCATTCCTCCGCATATAGCTCCCGATAAGATAATCCAATTAAGTT
>CAZYWO010000006.1:0-43999 GCA_964651095.1 uncultured Oscillospiraceae bacterium
TTGACGCAATTTATTATACATTACCATTGGGGGTGGACAATCATGAAAGCAATTTTCAAGCATTTTTTAGAGAAAAATTTTAATCATCATCGTCTGTCTAAATGCAGCATCATTTTTTTCAATTACTCGTACTATCTTAAAAATTATTACAATACCTAAATCACTATAAGTTCAGTCACGTAAACTGCCACACAGGAGGCTACAGCCACTTTGAACAAATTACCGTCAATCCATGCTACCACAGCGGCAACAATGAAAGCAACCGCACCGGATATAGGCGTGCCGGTAGCTGTAACGATTGCGGGAAAGGCCATTACCGACAAAGTTACATATGGAACATAATATAAAAACGAGCGAATAAAAGTATTAGTAATTTCTTTCTGAATAAGTGTCAGAGGTAAAGCTCGTATAGCGTAAATCGTAAGAGCTGCCACTATAAGATAAATGTACGTATTCTGCTCTAAATTTATCGAAAAGTTCATTGCTTTGCCCCCTTTCCGTCATTCTCCGTCTGGCTGTCATCCTCGCCGCTGGCTTTCTCACTGTCGTCAGCACTCTCACCGTCAGCACTCTCACAGACGGCAGCACTCTCGCTGCCGGCAATCTCACAGCCGCCGGCAATCTGACCGCTGGCTTTCTTATCGACCCATCCTCCGTCATCTTTAACCTCATCGCCTTGCACATTTACACCTTGTGTCGACTGTATTGGTCTTATAATTGCCGCCGCCGAAGCTATTATAACAGTCAATATTATTATCTTGGTTCCCCCGGAAATTTCCTTTAAAAATGGCAATAAATCAAATACCATACTTGCTGCCGCAGACACTAAAGCAACTACAGCAACCACAAAGCTTTCCTTACAAGCAGGAACAACCACAGCAATGAACATGCCATAAATGGCTACAGATAAAGCGCTTGTCACAGACTGGGGCAGTATATTCCCTGCCAGCACACCTAAGACGGTTCCGAGAATCCAGCCTGGCGACGCCGCCGTTGCCGCACCATAATTATAATAAGGATTCAGTTCACCCTTAACCGAAGATGCCAACCCAAATATTTCATCAGTTACGAAATATGACATCAACATTCTTTTAGGCACCGATGTACTTTTATTGATTTTCTGCGAGAGAGAGCATGACATGAGAAGATATCTGATGTTGATAACCAGTTGCGTCAATATCATAGCAATGTATCCCGACTGCCCTGATATTACGGTCAGCACTGCAAACTGTCCCGCCGAAGCGTGCATCGCAAACGACATTAGGCCCATCTGAAATGCAGTAATTCCAACTTCTTTAGCTGCTATGCCTAACGTAAACCCTACAGCAAAATATCCAAGCCCGATAGGTATTGCTTCGCGTAATCCCTTTAAATACCATTTCTTATTTTCCATATTATTAATCCCCTCTTCACCTTACACTTACTAAAAAATTTTTAGAACCTTGCAGGCAGAATCAGGTTAAAAGCCTCCGGCGCTGCTTCAAACTCCACAGTTTCAGCATCCACTATCTCTCCGTCCGTACAAAGTCTCATAGTTCCGTCCAGAGGCGTCAGCCGCGCAGTTTTGCACTTTCCGTTGTATAATATATTGCTGATATCGGATAATTCAAGGTGAGTCCCTTTAGCATAGTAAGGAAATTTTTTCAGGAAATCCATTCTGCCAACATTGTATATTATGTTAACGTCCATCATTCCATCCTGTGTTGATGCTAAAGGAGAGCTATGAACGCCGCCGCCGCAAAATCCACCGTTAGCAAGAGCTGTTAAAAGCACAGGCCCGTCGACTATAATCTCATCATCCAACTCCACCCTAAGCTTCGCGCCTTTTTTCTTGATGAAGTTGATACCTACCGACAGTAGATAGGCGAAAGAGCCTGCAATCATAGGATATGTCTTTAGCCGAGCAGTCATGTCCACCACATTGCAGTCGAAACCGATATTAAACATATTTGCACAGTATCTTGTCCGCTTTTCACCGTCAAGTATGCCGCTGTACCTTATAGCATCACACTTAACCACATTGCCTTTTATCTGACATTCAATATCGAGAAAATCACCTGCCTCCGGAAAATTGCGGCAAAAGTCGTTGCCGGTCCCGATAGGCACCACTCCTACAGCTACATTTTCATATTTTATGACTCCGTTTAAAACCTCGTTTAAAGTACCGTCTCCACCGCAAGCTATAATTCGTATTTCTTCACCGCTTTCGTGATAAAGTTTTCCAATATTATCTGCAAAGACTTCCGCATCGCCTACGGATTTAGTTAAATATATTTCCGCATTAATGCCACATTCGTCAGAAGCCTTTTTGATCGCTCCAATAAATTTATCTATTCCCCTACCTTTGCCCGCTTTAGGATTCACAACAAAAATTGTTCTCATAAAATTCTCCGTTAATAGTTTTGTTTTAATATTTTTATTTTATTTGTTTTTAGTATATAAATCAATTGCGACAAATTTCGCTTTAATTTTCTTAGCAGTTTCTTAGCGCTACCCCTTTTATTTTACCATCATTTGGGGTATAATAATTCCGATGATTAAACCGGCGTTGCCGCGGGGAAGGAGCTATTTAATTATGATGAACCGCTGTATATTTTAGAGTAATCATCATGGCATAATAGTTCCTGTAATTGTAACGGCAGTTCCGTGAGATATATCGGAGGTATTGAAAATTATGGATCCAAGAGTAAAAGAACTTTCAAAGGTTCTCACAGGCTATTCCTGTGACCTTAAGAAAGGTGAAAAAGTTTTAATAGACTATGAAGGCGAATGTTGTAAACTACTGGTAAGGCAGCTCATTAAAGACGCTTATCTTCTGGGCGCCAGACCTTACGTAAACCATAGAGACAGTGCAATCCTCAGGGAAATTCTGATGGAAGCAGATGAAGATCAGATTGAATTTTTAAACGATTATCAGCTATACCAGATGAAAGGTATGGATGCCTATATAGCGGTGAGAGGGGGAGAAAACGTCTCCGAACTCAGCGATGTTCCGTCTGAAAAGCTGAACATGTATTACAAATTGACAAGATCCACTCTGGACTATCGAGTAAATAAGACTAAATGGGTAATCCTCAGATACCCTAATCCGTCAATGGCACAACTTGCCAATACATCACAGGAGGCTTTTGAAGACTTCTATTTCAATGTTTGTACCCTCGACTACAAAAAGATGAGCAAGGCTATGGACCCACTTGTAGAACTGATGAATCGTACCGATAAAGTTCACCTTAAAGGCCCCGGCACCGATCTGACCTTCTCAATTAAAGATATTCCTGCAATCAAGTGCGATGGTTTAAGAAACATTCCTGACGGAGAAGTTTATACTGCTCCAGTACGCGAATCAATGAACGGAGTAATATCATACAACACCTTCAGCGAAGAACAAGGATTTACCTATGAAAATATAAAATTTGAAATCAAAAATGGTAAAATAATAAAAGCAACCGCTAACGATACCAAACGTATAAACCAGCTTCTGGACACAGATGAAGGCGCTCGTTACTTTGGAGAATTCGCTATCGGAGTAAACCCTTACGTACTTCATCCGATGAAAGACACCTTGTTTGATGAAAAGATTTGCGGCAGCTTCCATCTGACTCCCGGCATGGCTTACGAAGACGCTAATAACGGTAATAAGTCTGCAATACACTGGGATTTAGTAAATATCCAGAGAGCGGAATACGGCGGCGGAGAAATCTGGTTTGATGATGTGTTAATAAGAAAAGACGGAATTTTTGTGATTCCTGAACTGGAAGGTTTAAACCCTGAAAACCTAAAATAGTATTAAACAGTATTCAATAATTTTTGTTTCACAAGAGCAAAAAGGACATCGCTTATCTAAATAGATGAAAGATGTCCTTTTATTTATTGTATTAAAGCCTCCTGCAATAGATTTGTTCCATTTAAAATTCTATTTTTAAAATCAACCTATAATCAATGGAACTAATATAGGAACCAATATGCTCAAAACTACGCCCATAACGAATGAGTACACGGCAATATCGCTTCTTGTAGCTCTTTCCACAATCGGCAAGCATACATCCATTGCCGCAGCCCCCGGCATTCCTGTAGTCTCTATGTAGCCAACTTTAGCTGCAACTAAAGGAATGAGAAGAATAGAAAACATTTCTCTCATTACATTATGCAAAAAAGAAACCGCACTGGCAGTCAAGTATCCTGCTTCCATAATTACTCCCGGCGCCAAAGTATACCAGCCGAAACCTGCTCCTATGGCAAGGGATTCTTTTAGGCTAAAACCCATTATCATTCCACTTACGACAGCTCCTATAAGGGTCGCAATGACGACAACCACCGGAAAAGCCAGAATTTTTACTCCTACCTTCTTAAAATTGTCCACAACAGTTCCTTCTATTCCCAAGTCCAAACCTACGAACACAAGGAGACAGCATAACCCAATCTTTATTCCCAGCCCTGCAAACATATCAAAAATTTCCATATTATTTGCAAAAGTTCTGCGAATCACAAAATATCCTATGATCATTCCAACGATTACGGCTATTAAGATTAATACCGTCATCATGCTTACGCCCTGTTTTTCTTCGCCTTCATCATCGCCTTTATCATGGTTCTTGACGCCGTTATCACAAGAATTATCTTTATTATCTTTATTCCCTTCGTCAATTCCATTTCCTACAAATTTACCGGTTTCTATTTCATCAGTATTATCATTTGAAATTGACTTAGAGATTTGAAGTATATCTGAATTTAACGTGCAGTCTGCTTTTTCCGACGCATCAGCCAGCCTGCCGTAACGGTCTATTCCAAACATTTTTCTCGTTAAGAAAATAGCCCCAATAGATAGTGCGACTGTAGCTATAGTGATAACCAGTGCAGTTAATCCTATGGTGCTCAAGTTGGCAGTAATTTCCTCATTAGCTCCCATTCTCATGCCCATAAGAACTACAAGAATTGTGAGTGCAGCAGTCTGAATCTTTCCTGTCCACGAAAGATTGTTTTTATGACTTCTAACTTTGCTTCCGATAAAATAACCTATCACAGTTACTCCAAGATATAAAACTAAATCTGCCATCCTTTTCAATCTCCTAAATTTTTCTTGTATATTTGGTTTTATTTTATCATCTCTATTGACAAAAGTCCACATACCATTTATATTTGTCTTTAAGAAAAGAACATCTTTAAATCGGTACAGAGAGACCGGCAAGATTGACATAATTAACCACGCACCTTTTTAGATTATAGCGCTAGCGCCCTATCGCTAAAAGACAGTGTGCAATAAAGAATTAAGTCTTGCCGAGTATGGCGAGGCTATTTTTTATGGTCGTTTATGGACAAGATGTTCCTTCATCAATGAATTTTAAGGAGGACAAAATGCAAAATCACGAACCAATCTACGATGTGCGCACACTTGGTGCAGGCAAAACCATAGTCTTAGGGCTTCAACACACCTTCGCAATGTTTGGCGCAACAGTTTTGGTGCCTATTCTAACAGGACTTCCAATCGCAACCACTCTTCTCTTTGCAGGACTGGGTACATTACTTTTCCATTTTCTTACTAAGGGACAAGTTCCCGCTTTCCTTGGGTCATCTTTCGCTTTCTTAGGCGGATATGCTGCGGTTGCTCCGCTACTTGAAGATGGCTCCCCTAACAAGGAAATGCTTCCTTACGCTTGCGGCGGAGTTTTCTGTGCAGGTATCGTTTACCTTATTTTAGCTGCCTTAATCAAAGCTTTTGGTGCGAAAAAGGTAATGTACTTCTTTCCGCCTGTAGTTACAGGACCTATTATTATCGCCATCGGACTTATCCTTGCTCCGTCAGCTATTGCCAACTGTTCTACTAATTGGATCATAGCGATTATCGCTCTTGCTTCAGTAATTATTTTTAACATATGGGGCAGAGGAATGGCTAAAATCGTTCCTATACTCTTAGGTATTGTAATTTCCTACATTGCTGCAATCATAATGGGTGAAGTAAGTTTTGACGGAATAGAATTGGAACCTATTGTCGGACTTCCCGAAATTACTTTCATGAAGTTTGACATAAGCGCCATCATCACCATTATGCCCCTTGCATTGGCAACCATGATGGAGCATATCGGAGATATTTCGGCAATAGGAGCTACAACAGGCAAAAACTATATCGGAAATCCGGGGCTTCACAGAACTCTTCTCGGCGACGGTCTTGCCACCTGTCTTGCTGCCGCTTTCGGCGCTCCTGCCAACACGACTTACGGTGAAAACACAGGGGTGCTTGCTCTTACTAAAGTATATGACCCAAGAGTTATGCGAATAGCAGCGTGTTTTGCTATTTTACTCGCTTGTGTTCCAAAAGTTGCTTTTATAATCGAAAGTATTCCGGTGGCAACCATAGGCGGTATATCATTTATCCTCTACGGTATGATTTCTGCTATCGGTATTAGAAACGTTGTCGAAAATCGAGTAGATTTTACTAAGAGCAGAAATACTATTATTGCTGCTTTGATTCTGGTATGCGCGCTGGGCTTTAACTCAATCGGAGGTATCTCTTTCAATGCTTTCGGCGCAACGATTTCTCTTTCCGGCCTTGCAATCGCTTCACTTGTTGGTATTATTATAAATGCAATTCTTCCGGGCAACGAATACGAGTTCAAGGAAGATGTAAACGAAAATAACAATAAGTTCCAAACCTACAAACTGTAAATGTTATCATTCGGGACTTATCCTAAGGGAGATTTCAAATGATATTAAAAGCTGAAATTATGTCTGCGGAAGACATGCGCAGAGCCTTAAAACGTATGTCTCACCAGATTCTTGAGCACAATCAAGGCGCTGACAATCTCGTCTTTCTAGGGATTAAGAGGCGCGGCACGCCTCTTGCAAAGATTCTTGCAGCCAATATCAAATCTATTGAGGGTGCAGACATTCCCGTGGGAGAATTGGATATTACTCTCCACAGAGATGACCTTAATACTTCTGTCATCGAAGAAAATAATGCTGTCAGCAACGTTCCTTTCGATATTAACGGTAAAACCGTAATCTTAGTAGATGATGTAATCTATACCGGCAGAACCGTGAGAGCTGCTCTTGACGCTACTTCCAAATACGGCAGAGCTGCCTGTATTCAATTGGCAGTTTTGGTGGACAGAGGTCACAGAGAACTTCCTATACGGGCAGATTATGTGGGAAAAAATGTTCCCACTTCAAGAACTGAACGCATCGCTGTCCAGGTAGAGGAAATAGATCATACACAAGGAGTGCAACTTTACGGGGAAAACTAAGATTTATATCCAGAAAAATATGAAATCCGGAGCAGGACAAGTATAATTCCATGCTCCGGATTTTTATTTATTACATCTGAAAAGTCATATGGCAATTTTATCCGACGTGATTATGAATTTTAATCAATTTTTATCTTAGCCGATTTGCATATTAGCCGGTTCATAACTGAATCTTTCTCGACTTAAATCAGCGGCGCTACTATAATAGCGCACAGCGCTATGGGAATATTGTAGCACAGAGCTGTCGGCACACACGTATCCCAAATATGGTCATGCTGACCGTCCGCATTAAGACCGGATGTAGGTCCCAAAGTGGTGTCTGATGCTGGCGAACCTGCATCTCCAAGGGCTGCAGCAGCCGCAATAAGCATTACAGTGCCTCCCACGCTGAATCCCATCTGTGCGCACAACGGAACGTAAAGAACGGCAAGCACCGGAATAGTTCCAAAAGATGTGCCGATACCTATAGTGATAATAAGGCCAATTATCATCATAATCGTTGCCGCTAAAACTTTACTGCCGCCCATTATAGAAAGGGAAGCTTCAACCAGTTCATTAACTGCACCTGTCTCATTCATAACGTTAGCGTATCCTGATGCCACCAACATTATGAAAGCAATGATTCCCATGATAGCAAAGCCATTCTTAACAACGATTTCCAAATCTCCAATCTTAATTGCGCCGAAAACTATCATTATTATGATGCCTGCCAACGCACCCAGCGGAAGCGAGCCTGTCAGCAGATTGATGATTAACGTTCCCACAGCGGCAATTAAAGTTATCCAGTGAGTTGAATTCATTTTTAAAACGGAAGGTTTTCCGTTTTCATTTGTATGTGCAGGCGCAGCGCCTACAATTTCTTTGTTTTCATAAATTCTTGGTTTACGAAATATAACAATTGCTGCTACAAGTCCGATAATCATTGACGCTCCCAAAGGCCATGTGTAGTTCCAAACATCGCCCACTTCAATATGCATTCCGTTGCTTTGTATATTATCAGCAATAAGAGACTGGAATATAAAACCAAAACCAAAAGGAAGTGCAATATAAGGAGCTTTAAGTCCAAAGGAAAGGGCACATGCCGCACTCCGTCTATCCAATTTCAATTCATTCATAAGAGGTAACAACGAAGGAATAAGAATTGGTATAAACGCAATATGTACAGGTATTAAATTTTGAGAACAACAGGCTATAACAGCCAATGAGACTATCATAATAAATCCATTTTTACCTACCACTTTTGAAATCTTTTGAGATAAAATTTCGGTAATACCGGTATACGCCATGCCGCTGGCAAGAATACCCAGCAAAATATAGCTTAGCGCAGTTTGTCCGTTTCCTCCCATACCTGCAATTAGCACTTCCATAGACTCTCCAATTGACATGCCAGCCAAAAGTCCTGCCGCCATGGCAGATATGAGAAGTGAAAGTAACACATTAATTTTCATCATGCAGAGAACTATAAGGAGTACCACTGCAATAACTATCGGATTCAATATAATTTCCATTTCGTTTGTCTTCTCCTTCTTATATTTTTATTTGTTTACTACTTTTATGTGCTAAATCGATGTCTTAATATATTGTTGCAATATCTATGCCAAAGTCCGTTTAACTTTTCTTAGCATAATTTTAGCTCTTTTACAATCTTATATCTGTTATATTGATTACTTTTTTCTCAGATGTGTTCCATTTTCGGGTCAATTTTTTATATTTTGACCCGATTTTGGCTCTAACTTGATCCAAAATCGGGTCTTTGTTTCCCTATCGTATGTTTAATTTCCTCTCTAAAGTATTTCTATAAATGTTTTTCCTACTGCCTTTAGCCCTGTTTTATCTGTCAAACCCCATAAAAAAGCTTTAAAAATTCACTTTTTTCCTTGTTCTTTCATTTATTTTTCTATTATTTAAGAAAAAAATTTTAAAATTTCTCTGTAATGCTAAAAGTTGGCACGAGTTATGCGATATATAAGGGTGATTAAAAAAAGATATCATTGCAGAGAATTAATGCTAAATTAAAAGATGTAAAATGGAGGGAATTAAAATGATTAACAAAAAACAATTACTGGACTATGCTTTTGACGAAGCAATCAAAACTATGAACTTAAACTCAATGAATTCCGAAATCGCTGAAGAAGTTATCGCTACAGCTATGTTAGGATATGCAAAGCGCAACGGATATGAGTTTACAAACGAAGAGATTCACGCAACAATTGTTGCCGGAATCGAAACTTTAAACAAATCAGGAGCTGACTTCAGACTCCAGTACTGGACAATGAAATAAACAGTAAAAACAATACTTATAAACACAAAACAGACTAAAATAACAAATAATTTTTTTATAACCCAAAATAAGTCTTATTATCAAAAAGGGCGCCCGCAAGGCGTCCTTTTTTTCAATGCTTTAAGATCAATTTACGCTTCATATTTTTACAGATTATATTTCAGTTTCTTTCGCGCAAGAGTAGTCTGCGGAATTCCTAAAAAATCTGCCGCTTTTCTTGTTGTATTCTTCTTTTCCAAAGCATAAGCGATCAGCTTCTTTTCCTGTTCTGCCATAATCTCATTAAAATCCATGAAATCTTCACTCCCATACTCAGCCTTTATGTCTATTACCACATCGTCAAGCACGTTCTGGTTTACAAGCATATCAACGGCATAACCATCGATTATCTTTTCCTTTTCCGATATATATAACCTGTGAATTGCATTTTCCAATTCACGGACGTTTCCAGGCCAGTGGTATTCTGACAGTTTTTCATAGGCATCCTGAGAAAATATTTTCTCAATTCCGTACTTACTGCTGTAATTTTTAAGAAAAAATTCGGCAAGGCATGCAATATCATCTTTTCTTATTCTAAGGGGCGGTACGTTTATCAGGCAAATATTAAGTCTGTAATACAAGTCCTCTCTGAACTTTCCTTCCTCCACAAGTTTTTTAAGAGGAATATTATTGGCGCATATTACTCGCACATTTACATGCTTTGGCTGTACTCCGCCTACACGGTAATATGTGCTTTCCTGAAGCACTCTCAAAAGTTTAGACTGCATCACAAGGGACAGGCTGCCGATTTCATCAAGAAAAAGTGTCCCGTTATTAGCAAGTTCAAAATAGCCTGCCTTACCTGTAGCTTGAGCTCCTGTAAAGGAACCTTTCTCATAACCGAAAAACTCGGATTCTGCCAAATTCTCTTGGATTGTGGCACAGTTTATTTTAATACACGGTTTATCTTTCCTTTGACTATTCTGATAAATCATATTTAAAACTTTTTCCTTACCTACTCCGGTTTCACCTTGGATTATAACATTGCAGTCATATTGAGCTACATTGAGTACCTCCTCTACCAGTTCAGCCGCAGCCTTGCTTTTGTAAATAAATCCGTCAATCTGCTGAACAGCAGTCTGCGTTCTCTCCCTAAATCCGGTCTGAACCTTATGTGGCACATTCTTTCTTGCTGCATAAAACTTGTCGAGACGCTGCAAAATGGGTTCGGACTCCTCTACCAGTTTAAGAGCAAAATCATAAGCATAGCTGCTATAGCCGTCAAGACTGTAATGAGTAACATCCTTACCCAAACAATCCGCAATTAAAAGGCTGTGACAGTATCTGCTGTTAAGGCTTGTATAACATACAAGACCATTTTCGCCTGTTATTAAAGAAGCTACGCTTTCACATCCCTTTATATTTTCAAGATTGATTACTGCATCGAAGGGTTTGCCATTTTCATTTTCCATTATTGTGTTAACCGTTTTCATGGGTTTGCTTAAATCGACAAAATAAATATTCTCAACCAGAGATCCGAAAATAGTCCTGAGTTCTTCTTCAGTTATACCGCTAAAGTAAGCGCTGTCTATTACAAAACTGATTGAAACATTCCCTCCGTTAGTCCATTTCAGCATTTGAGAGTAAAATATCGTTTCTACTATATGATTTCCAATTACTGCGGCTCTGGTAATTCCCTTCCCTTCCAGTTCCTTGTTTATACCATATAAACTTCCTTCTTCTTCAAGAGCTCTGGCCAAATGTATAGAACGGCTGCTGTCTGTGTTATCTATTAGAAAAAGTTTGGCAACTTCAAAGCAGATAACATAGCCTGAACAAGTAATCTGCCCGTAATAAAAATCTATATTGTCAATACTTTCTATATATAGGCTGTCCGGCAAGGGGCGTCATACATACAACATTATCTCCTCTTTTTAACTCTCCCATATCGTAGTCGCCGCTCGCCTCATCTATGGTTCCCATAAAAAGGGCGCTGCTTTCCGTATACGGATTGTGAAGCTTGCCTCGTTCGCTTACAATCTTAAGGATTCTCTCCTTCATCTTGTTTTCATCATATTCGCATACCGCTGATAGTTGAGAAAAATTCTCCCGCTCAAAAATGATTCGTTTCAGGTTCACCCTAAGTTCTTTTGATCTTAATTCTCTCGTATTATCCAACTTCCACGCTGTGGCAGGAAGGCTTCCTTTAGGCTCTAAAACTCTATCTAATCCAAAATTCTTATACATGTTTTCTCCTGATTTTCCTTAACTTTTACTAAACTTTTCAAAATCTATCTTTTTATTCCATTTTTGGGTCAACTATAATTTTATTGTACTATTTCCGGTTCAAATTTGTCAAGATACTAGTCCTTTTCATAATTTTTTACAATCCATTTCTTGTAAATTTTAAAAAAATTATAAATGGCAAGCCTTGAAAACAGTAGATCAAATGGTTCATGACAAATCTTCGCCAAATTATTGCTAAAATTATGTCGAACTGGCATGGAATTTGCTTTATATATCTACGTAATTATACTATTTATGAAAAGGAGAGAAAAATGAAATTTTTAAAGGCTTTTGTAAAGTTTGTGCCTGTATTCGTTCTTGCAGGACTTATGATTCAAGGTCAAGATGCTATGATTGCTGCTCCGCTTGCTTTTATCGCAGCCGTTATCGTAGCAATGCTCGTAGCCAAGAAAAAATGGCAGGAATGTCTTGATTCTGCGATGGACTCTGTAAAAAACATCTTAGTAGCACTATTCATTCTCATGTTAGCTTATACTATGGCTAACTGCTTTATGGCATTCGGCGTAGGCGCTTCCGTTGTAAACATCGCATTAAAATTAGGTGTTACAGCTAAGTCAGTTGCATGTGTCGGTCTTGTTTGTACTGCCGTGCTTTCCGTTGCAACAGGTACTTCATGGGGTACTTTTGCAGCTTGCGCACCTATTTTCTTATGGCTGTCTCATATTGTAGGCGGAGATATTTACTTAACAGTCTGCGCTATAGCAGGCGGAGCTTGCTTCGGTGATAATATCGGTCTCATTTCCGATACTACTATCGTATCCTCCGGTATTCAAGGTGTACAGGTTACTGACAGAATCAGACATCAGGGTGTTTGGTCAATTTCCTGCCTGATTTTAGCTGCTATCGCTTTCTTCATTGCAGCTGTAGTTATGGGCTTACATGGATCAGGAGATGCTTCCACAGTTATGGACAATATTACTCCTGACATCTATGCTTTCCTTGAAGAAGAACGCCCTGCTGCTATCGATCTTCTCAATCAGGTTGCTAACGGCGTAGTTCTTTACATGGTAATTCCTCTGGTACTCGTAATCGTTATGGCAGTTTTAGGAGTTAACACTTTCTTCTGCATAGGCAGCGGCATCCTTTCTTCCTACCTCTTGGGACTAATCGCTGGAACTGCATGCCCATTACAGGAATTCTTAGATGACTATTTATATGCAGGTATTGAAGAGGCCGGAGCATGGGTTATTCCAATGATGATGTGGGTTGCTGCTTTCGGTGGTGTAATGCAGTGCATGGATGCGTTTGCTCCTCTTGCCGCTTTAATTTCAAAGATGTCAAAGAAAGTAAGACACTTACTTGGATGGAACGCAGTTCTTTCCCTTCTCGGAAATGCGGCTTTATCTGATGAAATGGCTCAGATCGTTACCATCGGACCAGTTATCAAACAAGTTACAGAGGACAACGTAATATGCGAAACAGAGGAAGCTGCATACAAACTTAAACTGAGAAACGCTACTTTTGGAGACGCGATGGGCGTATTCGGTTCACAGCTCATTCCTTGGCACGTATACCTCGGCTTCTACGTAGGTATCGCTGCCGGCGTATATCCGTTATTACCTATTACTAACTTTGATTTCATCAAGTTCAACTTCATGGCTATGATCGCGGTATTATCACTTCTCGTCTTGACCTTCACAGGACTTGACAGATTTATACCTATGTTCAAGATGCCTACAGAACCTGAAGTTCGCTTAAAAAAGCAAACTAAAGATTCCACTGAAAATGCCGCTTAATCTGTTTAATGATTATCAAAATCAGTTTTAACATCTTATGTATTCAATTAAAAATCCGGTATTTTTACGGGCAGAATATTCTGCCCGTTTTTTATATCTTATGTTTTATCTCTATTATCACAGTCTTTGATTCAGCGCATACCTTTCTCCTTGCCGGAATAAGTTATATATGAAGAAATTTTGTGTTATATAAAAACACTCGCAGGAGGTTATCAATGAAGAAAACTGATTTTTTCATTATAGTGTTTTTAGCAGTTTTAATGGTTACAGGGCTGTTTTCATATATCAATTCATACAGCAAGCAGGTCTCATCAAGCGCACCGTTTTCACTGACCGACCAACGCCAATCGGTGGATATCCCAATAATCATGTATCATGGAATAACACCAAATGCCGCCGAGGAAAGTGAATATTTTATATCTACAGAACGTTTTGAAAATGATCTTAAATGGCTCAAAGAAAACGGTTACACCGCTATATTTCCCACACAACTGGCCGACTATGTAAAAGAAGGCAGTAAGCTTCCATCTAATCCTGTCATAATAAGTTTTGATGATGGTTATTGTAACAATTATCTCTATGCTTTCCCTTTGCTCCAAAAATACAATATGAAAGCCGTAATCGCTCTTATCGGTTCCGAATCTGCCGGCAGTTCAGATGATATTTACCGCGATCCTCTGCACTGTAGTCTTTCATGGGGAGAGGTATCGATTATGTCTAAATCCGGGCTCATTCAATTCGCCAATCACACTTATGATCTGCATCGAACCTCTTCCGGCCGTAAGGGTGCAGACCGCAAGTCCGGAGAGTCTTTTGAGGAATATTCCCGGGTTCTTACGGAGGATTTAACTAAAAATCAGAATCTTATTGCTTTAGCTTCAGGTGAGACACCCATAGTTTTCGCATGGCCTTATGGAGCTTATCCGATGGACAGAAGTGCAGATTCAATTCTAAAAGATATAGGTTTTGACATAACTTTTACATCATATCAGCACACCAGCACAGTCAAAGCAGGCGATAACTCTACCCTTTACGGGCTAGGAAGATTTCTTAGAACACCTTCTTTTAATATTGAAAAGATCAAAGATGGTCACCTATAAAAGACGGCTGTTTTTAAAATACAGATGCCTGTAAGAATGCACAAACACGATTATCGATACTACCCCGTGTAGACGCTTTATATAATTGTCGATAGGTTAGAGGCAAAAGTTAAGATATCACACTCAAAAATATATTTTTACGTACAATGTGTACATTTTACTTTCTTTTCCTTAATTTTTCTGCTAAGATATATTTGTAACCAATTTTTATGAAAAGGGGGATCTGACTAATGGATACAGATAAGTTACTCAATCTTGATGGCGATGAAAATAAAAAGGTTGACATCACAGTAAACGTAGATGTCTCTAAAATTGTAAGAAATGCAGCTTTTGCCGGAGTAATGATTGTAGGCATTATCTTCAGTTTTCAGACATATAAAAAATACCTTGAGTGGAAAAGAGATTAGAATTATTAAAAGGTAGGAGAATTGTTATGATATTACAGGAATCCGGCGAGATGTATTTAGAAACGATATATATTTTGCTTCAAGAAAACCCTACGGTCAGAGCCATTGACGTGAGCGAATACATGGGATTTAGCAAGCCAAGCGTCAGCAGAGCTATGGGGCTTCTAAAGGAAGCCGGCTATGTAAGTTCCGACTCAAACGGCTATCTCACTTTGACTGACTCAGGCCGCGAAATTGCCGGAAAGATTTTTGAAAGGCATACTATTTTAACCAATCTTTTCGTAAGCCTTGGGGTTGATGAAAAAACTGCTGCGGAAGACGCTTGCAGAATCGAACATGTCATCAGTGATAGAACTTTTGCCGCTATAAAAGAGCATTATTTGGAAAAAAGCGAGTTGTAACCAGATACGTTAGTGCAATCGGAAACTTCCATACCAAGAAAATATTGAATTCATAATCCCTGCGCCTACAGCGCAGAGTATTTATCGCTGCGGCGGCATTAATGCCGCGATTATGCACAATAAAAATGCGGACTAACGCTTTCAATTTTCAACTAAAGCGGGTTCGCATTTTTTACGTATGACTATATGCTGTTTTTTACAATTCAAGCTCATACATCACCATCGCCAGAGCTGCCAATCCGGCAGTTTCAGTACGAAGAATCGTCTTTCCCAGTGTCACAAGGGCAGCTCCTATGTTCTTCATCAGGTCTGCTTCCTTATCAGAAAACCCTCCTTCAGGTCCGATAATTATAGCAACTTTCTTCACAGGAGTCTTCAGACTCTGCAAGCACTCTTTTATTGTATAGCTTTCCTCGTTTTCATAAGGGCATATCACTAAATCATAATCGGAAAGCTCTGAGGTCATTTCCTGAAAAGAGCGGCTTTCCTCTACTTTCGGTATCATACCTCTCTTACACTGCTTAACTGCCTCATCAGCAATTTTTTGCCATCTGACGAGTTTCTTGTTGAAATTTCCTTTTTCTACTACTATAGTTCTTTCCATGAAGACAGGTACTATAGTGTCCACACCCATTTCTACAGTCTTTTGAATTACAGTTTCCATTTTAGAACCCTTTGGCACGCCCTGGTATAATGTCACACGGGTTTCAGGCTCTGAAGCGCATTTTTGCTTGTCTAAAATTCTTAATGTGGCGCAATCACAAGTAATCTCCTCAAGTTCAGTCTCATATTCCCACAGACTCCCATCGGAAATATCAATTTTCATTCCCGGACGAGCACGGAGAACTTTAGCTAAATGATGTAAGTCACTTTTATCTTCAATATATATGAGAACCGCTTATTGCGGTTTGATCTACAAAAAATTTGCTCATATGCGTCTCCTGCCAACATTATATAAAGCTATTAAGCTTAAATTACTAAACGAATTAAAGGGTCGCTACGATTGCGCACCACATACCGTCTTCTCTGATTTCAAGAATATTAAATCCAAAAGTTCTCATCGTATCGGCAACCATCTGAGCTTTCTCCGTAAGAATTCCCGATGAAATATACTTTGCCGATGGAAGCATGTGTTCAGCCACATCTTTACTCAACATCATCACTAAATCTGCCATCAGATTTGCAACTACAATATCCGCCTTAAAATCTATTCCCTCGGTAAGATCTCCATATTGGGCTGCTGCAACATTTTCTACGTGATTAAGTCTTATATTTTCATCTGCAATTTTCACAGCCATAGGGTCGATTTCAACCCCTAAAACGGAATCCGCACCCAGAAGTGCGCCTGCAATGGAAAGTATACCGCTGCCGCAGCCCACATCAAGGACTTTATCGTGGTGCTTCATATATTTTTCCATCAGTTTTACGCAAAGAGATGTGGTTTCATGGGTTCCCGTACCAAAAGCCATTCCCGGGTCAATTTCCAAAACCTTTTCTCCCTCCTTAGCTTCATATTCCTCCCATGTAGGTTTAACGACTATGCTTTGGCTAATTTTTGTTGGTTTAAAATACTCCTTCCACTTGTCCTTCCACCGGCTGTCATCCTCTGTTTGAATTTCCACTTCCAGATTGCCAAAATCGGCGTCTTTGCCGAAAATTCCCGACGATACCATGTTTTTAAGGTTAACTATGGCATTTCTTATGCCCTCCGCCTTAAAGCGGCCCTGCTCATCGTTTTCCAAATAAACGGTTACTTTAGGCACTTTATCTTTCAAGTCCAAGACGTCCGGATCAATGTAATCCCATTCATAGTCGTTTTTCTTATTAAGCAGATCGTCAATATCCGATGGGTCTTCAATCACAGTATCTGTGATTCCCAGCTCCATCAGCGCCGAAACCACCGGTTCAATTCCCTCTCTGCTAGTTTTTATATCAATCTGGATATACTGCATCAGAAAAATCCTCCGTTCAGTTTTTTATAATGTTATTACCTTATTGCTAAATACAGCCATCGGCTCTTTATCTGAAAGGCTTCTCCCAGCCCCTTACGCAGCTAACTGCCTTTTTCCATCCTGCGAGAAGCTCCGTTTTCTTTTTTTCATCCATATCAGGCTTAAAAATTCTTTCTATCTGCCAATTTTCAATTACATCTTCCTTGCTTTCCCAATAGCCTGTTGCAAGACCTGCAAGATAAGCTGCCCCAAGAGATGTGGTTTCGATGCACACAGGCCGTTTTACATCGCAGCCCAGAATGTCTGCCTGAAACTGCATGAGGAAATTATTTGCCGACGCGCCTCCGTCAACCTTAAGAGAAACAAGTTCTTCTCCTAAATCTTCAACCATCGCATCAATTAAATCCTTAGTCTGATATGCCATGGATTCAAGGGTCGCCCTTACCAGATGATACTTGTTGGAACCACGTGTAATGCCTAAAACCGCTCCCCGTGCATAAGGGTCCCAGTATGGCGCGCCAAGCCCTACAAAGGCAGGCACTACGTAAAGTCCTCCTGTGTCCGGCACTTTCCCCGCCATTTCCTCCGATTGGGCAGAATTTTCTATTATGTCAAGCTCATCTCTAAGCCACTGAACTGCTGCACCGCACACAAACACAGAACCTTCAAGGGCATAATTAACCTTGCCGTCAAGTCCCCACGCTATAGTAGTGACTAGTCCGTTCTGGGAGTAAACAGGTTTTTCGCCTGTATTTATAAGCAGAAAACATCCCGTACCGTAGGTATTTTTTCCTTCGCCTGCATTAAAGCACGTCTGACCGAAAAGCGCCGACTGCTGGTCGCCTGCCGCACCGCTTATTTTAATCGGACCTCCAAAAACATTGCTGGCAGAAACGCCGTATACGCAGCTTGATGGCTTTGGTTCAGGCAGCATTTTTTTAGGTATCCCCAGGATTTGAAGTATTTCATCGTCCCATTCCAAAGTGTTAATGTTAAACATCATAGTTCTGGATGCGTTGGAATAATCCGTTACATGAACCTTTCCTTCTGTAAGTTTCCATATAAGCCATGTTTCAATAGTGCCAAAGAGGAGTTTTCCCTCATCTGCTTTTTGCCTTGCACCTTCCACATTGTCCAATATCCATTTCAGTTTTGTTCCGCTGAAATATGAGTCTATGAGAAGCCCGGTTTTGCTTCTAATCATGTCACCAAGACCCAGCGCTTTAAGTTCATCGCAATACTCGGCGGTCCTTCTGCACTGCCAAACGATTGCATTATAAATAGGAATACCCGTTTCCTTATCCCAAACCACGGTAGTCTCTCGCTGGTTGGTAATGCCGATAGCTTCTATGTCCTCATAAGTGCAGTTGATTTTCAGCAACGCCTCCTGAGCTACTCCCATCTGAGTAGACCATATTTCCATAGCATCGTGTTCAACCCAGCCTGATTTGGGATATATCTGGGAGAACTCTTTTTGAGCTACGCTCACCATGTTTCCTTTTTTATCATAAATAATACAGCGAGAACTTGTAGTTCCCTGATCTAACGCCATTATGTATTTAGTCATCTTATATTTCCTCCTGCATGGGTTTTCCCACCTTTATAACATATCATCTTTATTATCTTTGGCATTTTGATATTTTGGGTGTTTTTGGTGTTTTCCCCTCTTTCTTGGTCGTCTTCTGTATTCTGCCTTTATGCTGCCGGTATGCCCGGTATACAAGTCTTAAAAACGCATTAAACAAAAAGGGACATTATACGGTTGGAAATGTTCATTCCTTTAACGGTTAATCTTATGCCCTTCTCATCCTCCATAGCAAAACCGTCTCTGACAAACTCAGAAAATTCCCGATGGCATTGTTCATCGTAAAGTTCCCATAATTCTTTATCAAAGCGTTGGCGAAAATTGGCGAATTTAATTCCCTCATTCTTTCTAAGTCCCGTAAAAATATATTCAGACACATTGTCCCTATAGGAATTCTTATAATAAAAATCAATCGCATTAGTTCCGTAGGCATTTGTAGTTCCTATAAAAAGATCTTGCTCTATATCCTGTCTTTCCAAGGCATGGATGTAATCTTCAACTATGTCCACATTACTGTATCGCACATTCCGCATAAAGGAATGTGCTGAAGCTCCGAATCCCAAATATTCTCTAAGCTCCCAGTATCTTAAATTATGTTTGCATATAGCCCTTTTTTGTCTTGCCACATTTGAAATTTCATATTGCATATACCCTTTTTCTTCCATCATTTTTAAAGCATACTCGTACATCAGCCTGTCGTCTTCAGGAGAAGTTTCAATCATTTTCCCTTCTTCTCTCCATTTCCAGAACCAAGTGTCCTCCATAAATTCAAGACTGTACAGAGAAATATGCTGCGGCTGAATAAAAAGAGCAGTTCTTACGGTATCCACCCATGAAGCAAAGGTCTGCCCCGGCACACCGAACATCAAGTCTAAATTTATATTCCTGAAACCTGCTTTAGCTGCCGCTTTATATACAGCTCTCACATCGTCTACATCGTGAATTCTTCCCAGCGTTGCAAGTACGCTGTTGTCAAAAGACTGAGCCCCGATGCTCAAACGTTTTATTCCCATCTTTCGATAAGCTTTTAGTTTTTTCGTGTCCAATGTGGCAGGATTAGATTCAATTGTAATCTCCGCTTTTACAAGTATTCTAAAGCTTTCGTGCAGTTGATTCATAATTTGCTGAAGCTCGTCTATCTCCAAAAGACTTGGCGTTCCTCCTCCAAAGTAAACGGATTCTACAGCGATGGCTTTACTGTATCTGGGGCCGTAGTAAGCTATCTCTTTGCAAAGGGCTTTTATATATCTTGCTCTAAGCTCCTTATCATGAAAATGAGTTGAGCAAAAATCACAATAGGGGCATTTATGAACACAGAACGGTATATGAATGTAAAGGCCTAGGCGCTTAGCCTTTGTATATGCCTTTCTTGCGGGTTTTTCCTTAGCTTTCTCTATAGCTTTATCCATAGCTTCCTCCACTTATGCTACTTTATTTACTGCATCTTACTGTTATCACCTTGTCGTTGCGCCAAAAATTTTAACCGTAACCAAGGCTATTTATTATCATCGTACTTCAGTACTGCTGTAAATGCCTCCTGAGGCACCTCTACGCTGCCGAACTGCCGCATCCTTTTTTTACCTTCTTTTTGTTTTTCCAGCAGTTTTTTCTTACGGGAAATATCGCCTCCATAGCATTTGGCAATTACATCTTTGCGGAAAGCTTTGACGGTTTCACGGGCGATAACCTTCTGCCCTATGGCTGCCTGAATAGGAACCTCAAACTGGTGCATCGGAATAATCTCTTTAAGTTTTTCACAGACAAAGCGTCCTCTGGCATATGCCTTGGATTCATGTACAATCATGGAGAAAGCATCTACAAGGTCTTTATTGAGCAGTACGTCCATCTTTACTACATTGGATTTTTCGTACCGGTTAAATTCATAGTCCAGCGAGCCGTAGCCTCTGGTCTTAGACTTAAGGGCGTCAAAAAAATCATATATTACTTCATTTAAAGGCATTTCATAGTGAAGCTGCACTCTGGTAGGTGTAATATATTCCATATGAAGCAGCTTGCCGCGCCTGTCCTGACAAAGTTCCATAATGCTGCCTACATATTCGTTAGGGATCATAATGTCCGCCTTAACGATTGGTTCTTCTATATGGTCGATTTCCTGCGGTGACGGCAAATTCGACGGATTTTGAATCATCTCGATTTCTCCGTCTGTCCTTACCACTTTATATATTACACTTGGTGAAGTGGTTATAACGCTCAGGTCAAACTCTCTTTCCAATCTTTCCACTATAATTTCCATATGAAGCAGCCCCAAAAAACCACATCTAAAACCAAAGCCCAATGCAGTTGATGTTTCAGGTTCAAAGTGGAAAGCAGCATCATTTACCTGCAATTTTTCCAAAGCGTCTTTTACGTTTTCGTACTTTTCACCCTCTGCGGGATAGATACCGCAATAAACCATCGACTGAACCTTTTTATATCCCTGAAGCATCTCATCTGTCGGGTCATCGTCAAGAGTAATTGTATCGCCCACTCTCGCATCGGATACCTGCTTAATACTACCACAGATATAACCTACCTCGCCTGCTCTTAAACTGTCAGTGGGAACCGGGCTAGGCGCACATACGCCTACTTCCGTCACTTCGTATTTTTTATTGGTGTTCATAAGGCGAATGATATCGCCTTTTTTTACCATTCCATCGAATATTCTTGTATAAATTATTACGCCTTTATAATTATCGTATTTAGAGTCAAAAATCAAAGCTTTTAGCTTGCCCTTCGGGTCTCCTGCCGGAGCGGGAACATGTTTTACAATTTCTTCAAGGAGTGTTTCTATCCCTATGCCTTCCTTAGCGGAAATAAGCGGTGCATCGCTTGCATCCAAACCGATTACCTCCTCAATCTCCGCCTTAGTTTCATCAGGCCTTGCCGAAGCCAAGTCAATTTTATTAAGTACAGGTAATATCTCAAGGTTTTCATCCAACGCCAAATATACATTGGCAAGGGTTTGTGCCTCTACTCCCTGGGTAGCATCCACTACCAGCACGGCGCCCTCGCATGCTGCTAAACTCCTAGATACTTCGTAGTTAAAATCCACATGTCCCGGTGTATCGATCAGATTGAATATATATTCATTTCCGTCTTGGCTTTTATACACCAGTCTGGTAGTTTGAAGTTTTATAGTAATGCCTCTCTCCCTTTCAAGATCCATATTATCTAAAAACTGCGCCTTCATGTCCCGTTGGGAAACCAACCCTGTCTTTTCGATAAGTCTGTCTGCCAGCGTTGACTTGCCATGGTCAATGTGGGCGATGATGCTGAAATTCCTTATATATTTCTGATAGTCCATAGTGTCCCCTCATCTTTAATTTGTGGATTTTCTGATTTAGGCATATTATTAAATATCCATTAAACAAATATAAAAATCCAATTTATATTGTAAAGCATAATGGGAGGAATTTCAATATCTTTATCTTTATTCAACGACTATATTGACTGCATTTACCGCTCTGTCAACAATCTTTCCCCGCATGCCGTACATATCGCTGCATCTTCTGTCCACCTCTAAAAATGCAAGAGCCGCAATAAAAAATAAAACCATTATTATCATACATTGTTTAAAATTTTTCACAAATTTCACCTGCCTTTTTTAGATTATTTTGCGCAGTTAAGAAAAATATTATGTGAAATCATTTATGCCTGCTGCGGCGTATTTTTAAATTCCTCTTTAAAACATACATAACCAAAAACTCTATTTGCATGACTTTTTGCCCATCTAAAAAGTTTGCTTACTAAAAAAAGGAGCATATCACCACGATAGCTCCCTCATACTTTTTTGTATATTTTTTATACATTTTCTTTTTATATTTTGCTTTAATATCCCGCCTTTAATGTCTCTGCCAGTATTTGACCGAAAATTTCAGCGGTGTTTCTTGCTTCTTCTATATCATTACGATTATAGCCGATTTCCAGCAACATATACTTGGAGGAAAGATTTTGGTTATATCGATATCCTCTTTCGAGAATTTTTCCTGTAAAGCCTGAATAATTATTTGAAGCGGTTTTATTCATGTTATTTATAAATTTTAAATTGGAACTATACGTCTCTACTGCGTTGCTGACAACATAGGAATATTTAGCGCATTTTTTGCCTGAAACAGACACAGTTGCCGCCGTGGATTCGGAGGCGATTGCATCACGATGCAGGTCGATTACACACTCAATTGTCGGGTATTTTTTTAACAAGGTTTCGATAGTCTCATAAGAACGGCTGTAGGACTGATTATATGAAGGGCTGTCGTGCAATGTCTGGTCGTGAACTGCCGCAATACCGTTTTCCTCAAGAGTTTTGGCCAAAACATCCCCTACATCACGTACTGTATTTTCTTGTGCTTTCGTATGATAATTGCCTTCTGATGCCGGCAGATATGATTCAGTAGCATGGGTATGAACTATTAATACTACAGGGTCGTCTCCGAAAACTACCGGTTCAGGTTTTTCCTCATAATCACTGGTGATTATCTGTGTATTATCGTCGTCTGAATTTACCAAGATGCCGTCGCTATCTATATCTTCGGGCTGATTTTCGTTGTCTCTGGAATCGGCAAGTTCAATTGAAAGGTTTGAATAAGTGCTGGAGATACACATTACGCCAAAATCTGTAGCATTCATCTTAAGCTGCCCCATATCACCTAATATTCCCTCTGTACGATACTGCTGGGGCATGTGATCATAAAAAAATAATGTACTCATCACATACACTCCTAAAAGTATCGCCTTAAAACCTTTCTTCACAACGTACCTCCAATATATAAATACATAAAACTTTTTTCTCCTAAGAATATATGCCGGGATGGAGAGTTATATTTATAGCATTTGAAATTATCTCGGAGAAATCTTTTATAATTTGATCAATGTCAGTAGATGTTACAATCATATCGAAATCTCTGCCCTCAAGGTATTTTTCAATGTCCCAGTCCTTTATTTCCTCTGCCGCCTCAAGCAGTAAAGTTTTTGAATCTATGACGGTCGGTACTCCTATTGCTATAATAGGGCATCCCAAAGTTTTCTCATTGATTTCTTTACGGTTGTTGCCCATACCTGCTCCGGGAGCTATTCCCGTATCGCAAACCTGAATTGTTGTACTGATACGTTTTATATCTTTTGCCGCCAATGCGTCTATGGCAACTACTACATCAGGTTTTACCAGTGAAACGGCTTTTTCAATCAGTTCAGATGTTTCCATTCCTGTAACACCTGTTACGGAAGGGTTAAATCCGCTTACGTTTGCCATTTCCCAATCGCCGTCGCAATCAAACATTTTGAAAAGGTGAGACGTTATTTTAACTTTGTCCACCGTATGAGGTCCTAAACTGTCGGGAGTTACTTTCTCGTTTCCCAGTCCCACAACAAGCACCTTTAAATAATAGTCAAACTTTATCAATTTTTTAAGTTCATCTGCCAAAGCTCTTGCAGCTCTTTCTTTAATTTTATCTTTCTCATCTAAGATCCCCTGCACTTCAACTGTCACGTAAGTGCCCTTAGGCTTTCCAAAGGCTTTTTCTCCTTCTTCTCCGGTGATTTTTATTTCTATGATGGAAATATCTTCATCGATCTGGCTTTGTTTTTTTATATATCCTGTTGCAAACTGTCTGGCTTCAGCCAAAAGCTGGTCGGTTTCCACAGCTAAGTCTGTTCTGTAATTCATGACAATCCTCCTATTTTTATATATGTATATGACTCCCGGTTAAGTTCTGATTTGAGACTATCGGTTATTATTCCCGCCTTCAAAGTTTTTATTGATTTAATTTCAAATGCTGTAGTTCAACCTCCTTAGAGAAATCGCGAAGCAATCCCAAACAAAAAGCGCCGATCTCGACTACTAAGTCTAAATCGACGCTTATATTTTACCTATATATTTTTTTATTTTTATTTGAATTCGTCATAGAAGTAATCTGACTTAGTTACAGTCGGAGCCGGAGCCGGATCAAGTTTTCTATCTGCAATTCCTAAAATAACTTCAGGTTTAACCCAAGGTCTGTTCTGGATTCCGCTTGTTTCTTCGTGAGTCAGATAGCCTTTGTAAGCAGTTAAGCTTCTTCTTAAATAACCATCTCTTACACATGCTTCTTCAAGACCATTGTTCATGATTGAACGGAAATGGTTAACGATACCTGCTGCATAAGCTATAGAAGTTGAACCTGCAATAGCTCCAGGGATGTTGCTTACGCAGTAGTGTACAACGCCTTCCTCTATGTAAATAGGATCGTCGTGAGTGGTTTCATGGAAAGTTTCGATACAACCTTCATCATTACTTACATCAACGATTACGGAACCTCTTCTCATGGAAGCGACCATTTCTCTTGTAATCATAGCTTCTTTTGCATCTTTAGGCCATCTTACACAGTTGATAACTAAATCAGTTGTAGGAAGTTCTTTTGAAAGGTTGAACTTATTTGAAATCATTGTATTTACTTTTCCGTCATACTTAGTTCCAATGTCTCTAAGAGCTCCAATGTTAATATCTGCAACAGTTACCCATGCGCCCATAGTCTGAAGAACTTCGATTGCGCCCTTACCAACAGTTCCGCATCCGCAAACAAGAGCTTTAATTCCAGGAGCTGCGCCGAGTCCGCTTACGAACTTTCCGCTTCCGCCGTTGGTACTCATCATTGACCAAAGTCCCATAAATGCACCTGCCTTACCTGCTGCTTCACAGTTAGGTGAACCGTATCTATGTGAGTCTTCTGCCGTAATTGCGATAACTTTCTTTTCAAGAAGAGCGTCAACTTCTTCTCTATGACCAGCCGGATGGATACAGCAGTAAATTATCTGTCCTTCTCTCATAAGGTCATATTCACTCTTTTCAATTTCCTTAACCTTTGCAACGAAATCGCAAGTTGCCCATATCTCCTCATTAGTAGCTAAAATTGTTGCGCCGGCAGCCGCATAGTCTTCATCATCAAAGCCTGCTGCATAACCTGCCTTGCTTGCTACATAAACTTCATGACCATCTCCTACGATAGCATCTACTTCTGCCGGAGTTGCTACTACTCTGTATTCTCCGTTTTTAATGTCCTTTAACACGCCAAATTTCATTTTTTTCTTCCTTTCATGAATAAAAAAATTTTAAAGTTTAAGATTTATACCTTATATACGAGCAAAAGCTGTGCCAAATATATGCATAAAGGAAAACGTTAGAATTTCAAGTTTTCTTGTTATCCATACTCTCACATCTTCGCCCGAATACGAGCACTTTTTTATTTTATTAGACCATTTTTAGGCAATAAATGCTTTAATTGTCTAAATCCCATCAGCGAAAAACGCCGCATCATCGGTCTTACCATCTTAACCGCCTTAATTATACATATATGCTATTAAAATTACAAGCCATAGTCTCTAATTTTACGGCTCAAAGTTTGTCTGGGTACATTTAGAATCGCCGCTGCCTTAGTTATATTGCCATCTGTGTCGGTTAACGCCTTTTTTATAAGCTTCTTCTCATAGTCGGAAACCATATCAGGCAGAGTGCCAAAACTAGATGATACAGATTCTTCCCCACTTTCAGTTTCCGGTTTCTCCTTTTTTGAGAAATTCAGCCTGTCGGCAAAATGGCTGTATTCCAAAGTTTCCGTTCTATCGTCGATCATACAAACCGCAGAGGCGACAACGCTCTCAAGCTCCCGCACATTTCCCGGCCACTGATAGGCTTTAAGTTCATCGTAAACCCTTTCCGATACCCTGCGAATTTTTTTCCCGAACAAACTGTTATACTTTCCTATAAAATAATTTGTGAGAACGGGAATATCCCCAGGTCTTTGATTTAGGCTCGGAATTTCCAAAACCAAAACTGCAAGCCTGTAGTAAAGGTCTGTTCTGAAATATCCTCCCGATATAATGTTTTCCAGTTTTTCGTTAGTAGATGAAACGATGCGTACATCTACCTGTCTAACTTCCTTTCCGCCTACCCTTCTAAAGGTACCGTCCTGAATTACCCGCAATATTTTAGGCTGTAATTCTAAAGGCATGGAATTTATTTCATCTAGGAAAAGAGTCCCTCCGTCAGCCAGCTCCAAAAGGCCCATATTTTCAACTGCTCCGGTAAAAGCGCCTTTGGAAGTTCCAAAAAGAATACTTTCAATCAAGTTTGCGGGTATTGACGCACAGTTTTGAACCACAAAAGGTTTATCTGCCCTTTTGCTGCACTGGTGAACAGAATGGGCGACCAGTTCCTTGCCGGTTCCTGTCTGCCCGTAAATAAGCACAGGTAAATCTGACTGAGCAAACTTCTTTATATTCTCTTTAAGCTCAATCATCTTCAAATCGCAAGTATGAATATCATCTAAGGTGTAAATTGCCTTGTCATCGGCTCTGCGAAGACTATCAACTTTATTGTAGGCATAAATTACTTCATCTTTAATCTCTACGCCTTTTTCTTCTTTATGCTCCTCAGTGAGTACTGAAAGGTCTATGGCGCCTACGATTTTACCTCCGCTCTTGATAGGTACAGACAAAGAACTGATATTGATCGGTTCCTGCCCTGCGCTTACCAGTTTCTGATCCTCTACATAAACAGGTGCTCCGTTTTTCATGGCCAGATAAATGCTGCTGTTATTTTCATCAAGGTTTTCATATACATCGAGGAACTGTTTGCCTACGGTTTCATAATTTTCTTCTTTTGAATTCATCTTACTGTTGAATTTCGCGGAGAAAAGAATTTCGCCTGCCACGTTAATGATAGTAATCCCTTCAATATATCCTTTATCCTTAAATAATTTATCAATGTCACCCATACCCATTTACTCCATAAGATACGTTTAAATCTCTGCCCCAGATGGCAGCCGCCGCTGGGCTAAGTATTTCAGTTAACGATCAAGCCAATATTCCTTTTTATTTATTTCGTCAACGAGGGTGCGAACAGGAATGTCTTGATCACTGCAAATCATTTCAATCACTTTGTCTTGAGCTTCAGAAGTCAGCACCGGACCCGTTATTCTATGAAATTTATCACATAACCACTCAACGCTGATATTTTCATAAGCCTCACCACGAGGTTCACACTCGTCAGATAACAAAATTCTTCCATCTTTAGTTACTATTTCAGCGCGGCATATACGTTTTTGCGGAAAGCGCGAATCAATGCTTTCGTCTACATCAAATGAAAGCTTTTTCATCATTTCCAATACTTCAGGATCATCTAAGTTTTCCTGACGCACCTGATTAAGTCCAAAATCACCGTAAACCAGCGATGCAGCCACAGGAAATGCAATATTATACTGAGCTTCATCAGCAGTTTTAGGTACGATTTTTGAAAGCAGTGTCGCTCTGTAGAAAGTCTTTATGGTTACTTTTTCTATATCATCTTTGGTAAGTCCGTTTTCTTTCATAAGACCTACGCATGCGTCGATAGCAGGATGAGCCCAGCGGCAGCATGTATACGGTTTAAAATATAAATCCATTACCTGATATTTCTTTCCCAAATCGTCAAGATAATGTCTGTATTCGTCAGCTTCGAGCAGATTCTTATTTCCTTCAAAGCCGCACATAGCATCGCGTATAGCCAGCAGACCTATCATTACGCCGAAAGGCACGCCGTCTTTATTCATCGAAGGGTATTCCACGCTTCTTATTCCCGGCACTAAAGGCGCATTAAATTCAGCCACAGAAAGTACATTATTAAGTTCTTCCTTGCTGAATCCGTAGATGCGGCCAACACCGGCGGCAACACCAACCGAACCGAATGTTCCGCTGGAATGTGCATATTGGTAGTAATCCATTATGGCTGCCCCGCTGCGAATCGTAGTTTCATAAGCCACAAGCATAGCAGTAAGGAACTCGTCTCTTGATAAATTCTTTTCATAGGCAGCCGCTAAAATGGCTCCCACAAATGAAGTCCCCGGATGAGCGCGGATTATGTTATGCCCGTCATCAATATCATAGGCGTTTGAGGAATGACCCATCGCAGTAGATGCTCCCATACAATTAAACTTTTTTTCAGAGCCTACCACAGGAATGTCGCCTTCGCCGAATACCTGCTCTGCCATCTTAAGTCCTACTTCAAACTGTTTGCTTCTGCTTCCTATTACCAATGCTCCCATTAAATCCACAAAACAGCCTTTCATACGTTGCTGCACCTCTTTGGGGAGATCTTTCCATTCAGTGTTGAGAATGAATTCTTCTAATTTATACGTGGTTTCAAAATGCATAATGATTTCACCTCCGTCTCGATTTATCTTTATTGTATTACCATTACTGTATTATTACTTTAATTATCCTGCCAGATACGGGCGCAAAACTATGAAACAAAATCTTCCGAAAAGGCTGTCAATAAACCTTTCCATCTCCTCACCCTTGATTGTACGTACATCTTCTCCGGCCTCAAAACTTCCAATAAGGCTTTCGCCTGTAAATAATGAGCTGTAGCTCTTGCGGCCAAACGTATCATCGCTGCACAATATAATATCGCCTGCCATCAAATCAGAAGCCTTTATCTGTGTGGTACGAATTCCTGTGCTGCTTCCCATCTCAGGGGTAACGACGCCTGTTCCTCCAAAGTATGAATAAACTGCCATATCCTGATATGGATTTTGTGGTCGCCTGGACAAAACATCCTGCACGGTCGTATCATGAAGATAGAAATGTGAGAATAAATAACTGCTCTTTTCAGGGTTCATGGAAATTCCCTGTTTTTCATAAGCCCTAGAAGCTGCCGCTGCCGCATCGGCAGTTTCGGCAATTTCCTTCTTCACATCGCAAATAAGCTGTTTGACCTTTCCGTCTTCTACCGACTTTCCAAGCAGAACTCTTTGCCCATGGATCGTCAAACCGTTTACCGTTATATGAGGTGGATCTATCCAATATTCAGATGACTGGTCTTTGACAGCAATAACCGAGAACGAAACCCGTCTTTCTTCTTTTCCCGTAAGTTCTATTGAAACGATGCTTTCGTCAACCAACCTACTGCCCTTTGGCGCCTTGAAGTTAATTGTGGCTTTGCGCGCTTGATCAGTAAGGTTACGCACAATCACATCATATTTAATCGTATCGCCGTCGACTGCGCATAGTCCGCCTGCATGAGAACATTCCACCGCAGTCCAAAGACCCTTATATTCTTCCATACGGATAACAGTCTCCGATGTAGGCTCGCCTACAATATCCAATGGACGGCAGATTGAAAAGCACGTCTCTTTAGGAGAAAACATATAATATCGCTCGAAACTTTCGTCTTCTTTAGGATAGAAAAGATATTCCAAATTGTCAATATATATTCCGCCTGCATCCCTATGGTGGTTTTCACATTTTACATAATCGTAACTGTCGTCTATTTCTTTAAATTCAGGCCTGCAATTCATATATTGTCCATTACCGATGTAAAGCATTATATGACCGCTCTTTCCTTGATGTCTAAGCGTAATCAGATCTCCCGGTTTTAGACAGGCTTTTATGTCAGCTATGATTTTTTCTTTTTCTTCTGGAGTTTCCTCTGTCTGCCGTTCATAACAATAAATTCTCGGTTCACCAAGTTCAATTATGTGCCATGTAAGGTCTGAAGGCAGTTCATATCCGAAAGCCTGATAATATACGTCAAAACAAAATCCTGAACAGTCCAGATACAGAGTATATTGATCTGTAGCTGCCTCAGGTGGTAAAAACTTACGCCTTCTTGGCGTCAATTGCACGAAGCGATCCATACTTTTCTGATCATACTGTATTTTATCTTTACGCGCATAAAAGTCGTAAGCCACCGTCAGAAGCGCCTCCAGCTTATGATTGTCCATATCTAATCCTCCATAAATTTGCGCCTCAAGGCGCAATATACAAAAAGCTCCGGCAGGAGCTAAAGTTTCGCCGGAGCTGTCTTCCGCACGGAAAACAATGCGTCATTATTAAAATCAAATTTTATTAAATTTCTCCAATTCTGTTGCATGCTACGAAATGTCCCGGCTTAAGTTCCTTTAATTCAGGTAGGGATTTACATTTTTCACACGCATAATTACAACGCTTGTAGAATCTACATTCATCAGGCGGGTTGATTGGAGACGTAATCTCGCCCTTAATAATTATACGTTCTTTACGAGCTCCCAATTCAGGTATAGGAATAGCCGACAGAAGCGCCTGTGTGTATGGATGCATAGGATTTGCAAACAGTTCCTCTGCAGAAGCCTTTTCCACAATCTTACCCAAATACATTACCGCAATATCATCTGAGAAGTGATTAACTACAGATAAGTCGTGGGTAATGAAGATAAATGACAACCCCAATTCTTCCTGCAATTCTTTAAGCAGGTTTAAAATCTGTGCCTGAATGGATACGTCTAACGCTGATACAGGCTCGTCGCAGATAATGAATTTCGGTTCCATAGCCAGTGCGCGGGCTATACCGATACGCTGACGGCGGCCGCCATCCAATTCATGAGGATAAGCGTTGAATAAACGAGGTGCAAGTCCTACAGTTTCCATCAGCTCAGCAACACGGGCGTCTACTTCATCCTTCTTTGTAAGGATCTTATTGGTAGTAAGCGGCTCAGCGATAATCTGACTTACTGTCTTTCTGGGGTCCAGTGATGAATATGGATCTTGGAAAATAAGCTGCATGTCCTTACGCGCACCGCGTATCTGTTTTTTGCTGTACTTATTTATGTCTTTACCTTCAAAAATGATTTCTCCGGAAGTAGGCTCAATCAGACGAAGAATGGTACGACCTGTAGTTGATTTACCACAGCCGGATTCTCCTACCAAACCCAGAGTTTTACCCCTTTCAAGAGTAAAGCTCACATCATCTACTGCATGGAGCATGCCGCGTTTGGTTTTAAAATATTTTGTCAAATTTTTGACTTCAAGAATTACATCTGACATGTCTTACCTCTCCTTCCTCTCAATATGGAAGCCCGGTCTATCATAAGCACCGCAGCGTACATAATGAGTATCTGAAACCTGTACAACCCTCTGCTGTTTCTTACAGTCTTCGCCGGCATACGGGCAACGAGGATGGAAAGCACATCCCTCAGGCAGGTCTGTAGGGTCAGGCATAAGTCCCTTAATCGGTGTAAGCATGGCCTTCCTGTCATTGATATTTGGCAATGAGTTAAACAGCCCTTCCGTATAAGGATGCTTTGTATGATTAAATATATCTTCCAAAGTGCCTTTCTCTACGATAGTACCTGCATACATAACCGCTACCTCATCACATATTTCTGCTACAATACCAAGATCATGAGTAATCATAATCAGAGAAGTCTTGTACTTATTACGCAAATCCTTCATCATATCAAGCACCTGTGCCTGAATCGTTACGTCAAGAGCAGTAGTCGGCTCATCGGCAATCAAAAGCTGCGGATGACATGCCAAAGCAATAGCTATAACTACACGCTGTTTCATGCCGCCTGAAAACTGATGAGGAAATTCATTGGCACGTTCGCCCGGAATTCCTACCAGTTCCAGCATTTCAATTGCGCGTTGATTTGCTTCTCCCTGAGTACAATTCTCATGGAGGAAAATACTTTCAGCAATCTGTTCGCCTACAGTAAATACAGGGTTAAGAGCAGTCATCGGATCTTGGAAAATCATAGATATATCTTTGCCTCGAACTTGTTCCAGTTCCTTAACTCTCATGTTTAAAATATCTTTTCCGTCAATCTCGAGCTTATCACATTCTACAACACCCGGTGGATTAGGTACCAATCTAAGCAATGCCAATGCTGTAGTAGTCTTGCCTGCACCTGTCTCGCCAACAAGACCGATGGCCTTTCCTTTTTCTATTTGAAGATTCATATCGTTAACCGCATAAACGATACCATCATCAGTTTCAAATCTTACCTTTAAATTCTCAAGGTCTAATACTAAATCTTTTTCACTCATGCTACGTTACCTCCTACTCTTTCAGCTTAGGATCAAGTGCATCTCTGAGACCGTCGCCCATTAAGTTGAACGCTAATACGGTAATCATAATTGCAAGACCCGGGAACAGTGTTAAATAACCGTAGTCACGGATATAATCACGAGTGTTGGAAAGCATTGCACCCCATTCCGGAGCAGGTACAGGAATACCAAGACCCAGGAAACTTAAACTGGATGCAGTGAGGATCGCATTGGCAACACCCATTGTTGTCTGAACTATAATAGGTGATAAAGAGTTAGGAAGTACATGTTTGAACATGATACCTATATCAGTTACACCTGTTATTCTTGCAGCTTCTATATATTCTTCTCCTCTTACAGGAAGCACCGCCGCACGTGCAATTCTGGCAAACTGAGGTACATATACAAGTCCTATCGCCCACATCAGCACCGCAATGCTCTGTCCGAAAGCTGCCATGATAGCTACACCCATGAGGATACTTGGAATACCCATAAAAACATCACAAAAACGCATGATAAAGTTTTCAATAAATCCTCCGTAGTAACCTGCAACCAAGCCGAGCGTAGTACCTATAATACATGAAATTGCTACAGCAACTATACCTACCGACAAGGAATACCTTGCACCGTATAATACACGTGTCAGCATATCTCTGCCGTATTGGTCAGTACCCATCAGATGTTCCGCCGAAGGACTCTGGAATTGTTCGTCAAGATGCTGCTGAACAATATCCACGTCATAATCGTACACAAACTGGGCTACAATGGCGACTAGAATAAGAATAACAACGATAGCAAGTCCTACCATCGCACTGGGATTCTTTTTGTAGTTACGCCAAATTTCAGCCCACATGCTCCTTTTCTTATATTGCTTAATTTCCGCAATATCAACATTTTTACTTTTTTTCATATATTCTCACCTCACTATTTGCTATACTGCGCTTTAATACGTGGGTCAACATACGCGTAAGCTATATCAACCAGCAACAGCGTTATATTAAGGAATAAGGTGAACATTATAATACATCCGGTAGCTAACGTCATATCTCGACTGTTTACAGCAGCTACCGTAAGTCTTCCTACGCCGGGCCACGAAAATACGGTTTCTACTGCTACTGCGCCGCCTAAAGCATTACCCAAATTTGAACCAAAAATAGTAATAATAGGAATCAGCGCATTTTTAAGCGCATGTTTACGAATAACCGTCTTTTCGCTAACGCCTTTGGCACGTGCAGTTCTCAAATAGTCCTGACGAATAACGTCGAGCATTGAGGACCTTGTAATACGGGTTAAAGAACCTGCATTGTTCGTACCAAGCGTAATAGCCGGCAGGATCAACGACGCAAAGCCCACATCTCCGCCTGATGGGAGCAGTCCTAACTTAGCTGAAAACAGCATGATTAATAAAAGACCAAGCCAGAAACTAGGCATTGATACACCGATCATCGCCGTAACCATACTCGCTCCGTCTAATGCGGTACGGTGTCTGGTTGCTGCCAAAATGCCCAGCGGTATAGAAATAATTAATGCAACAACCTGACTTGCTAATGCAAGCTTAAATGTTGCAGGGAAACGTTCAAGGAAAAGTTCCATAACAGGACGTTTCTGGGAAAGTGACTGACCTAAGTCACCGTGCAATAAGTCCCATACATAACGACCATATCTTTCGATGAGAGAACCGTTCAACCCCAACTCTTCTTTCATCTGCTCAATCTGTTCTGGAGTTGCGTCTGCCGGCGCCATCTGAGAAATAATGTCTCCGGGTGCTAAGTCCATTAGGAAGTATACAACGAAAGAAACGGCCAACAGAACGGGGATCATAAGCAATATACGCTTTATTATATAGCGAATCATAACATCCCTCCTAATAACTGTTTAATTACTAATATCTATGTTATTAGAGTTGAATAACTGTACAATCATAGTTGAATAAGTTGTTTAACTACTAATCACTGCTTAATTATTAATGCAGGCTCGAATAAACTCGAGCCTGCAACATTTTTTATAATTTTATGTTCTTACTAAACTGAGTTCACAAGTTTTACTATCTAGTATTGCTATTAAGAAGCATAATGAATTGCCTTGAACTGGTGAACAAGTCCTGGATGTAATAATGCACCTTCGATACCTGCTCTAGTACCAAGAGTGATTGTGTGCTGTGCGATTGGTACCCAGCATACTAAATCACATGTAAGAATCTGCTGTAATTCTTCGTACATTTCTGCACGCTTAGAATCATCTGTTTCAGCAACTGCTGCATCGATTAAAGCATCGATCTCAGGGTCGTTTACATGAGCGTAGTTACGACCGCCTGTTGAGTAGATTGGGTTACGGAACATGTAGTCTGCATTCTTACCAGGAGTCCATGAAATAATAATGAGTTCTACACCGCTGGTTGCGCCATCGGCTGTACACTGTTCTATAAGAGCCGCCTGCTGCATAAACTCTACTTTAATTGTAATTCCATACTCAGCCATCTGAGCTTGGAAGTTCTCTGCAAGTTTTTGTCTATGAGCGTCGTCGGAAGTTATTAAGTTAATAGTAGTTCCTACAACACCAAGTTCATCGAACATTTCCTGAGCCTTTTCAGGGTCATAAGGAATTCCTTCAATGTCTGCATAGTATTCCATGTCGCGGCACATTATTGATGTGGATTTCTGTGCATATCCATCCCATGCTGCCTTGATCATTTCATCTTTATCAATAGCGTAAGCTACTGCTAAACGGAAATCATTATTGGAAACGATGGAATCCTTGTTCTGAAGGTTGAATGCAATAAAGTGCTGTGTACGACCTGTTTCAGTTACAAGCTCTAAGTCTTCATCGTCTTGAAGACGCTGGTAGTCAGTTGCACTTGGGCTCATGATTACGTCTACTTCGCCGTTTTCCAATGCGATCATACGAGCAGATGCTTCAGGGATCATCTTGAATGTTAAACGGTCAATAGTAGGTACATCATAAAGTGTACATTCTGTGAATGGCACCAATGATATGTGGTCGCCGGATACAAATTCGTCATACATCCAAGGACCTGTACCTATTTTAACTGCTTCGTCTTCTTCCATTGTCTCAAACGCTTCCTTTGACAGAACTGCAAGAGAGTTAGCTGCAAGTGTGTAGTTAAAGTCTACGTCGCCCTGAACTAACTTAACTTCAAATGTGAGGTTATCAATTTTAATAAATTCTTTAATTTTAGCAACATATCCGGAAGTAGCGGCATGATCTGCCGCACGCTGGAAAGTGAATTCAACGTCATCTGTATCGAGGATAGTACCATCGTGGAACTTAACGTTTTCCTTCAAAGTAAATCTCCAGTAGTCAGGCTCAATCATTTCCCATGTGTCAACTAATTCGCCTTCGTTCTGCATTGTAGTTAGGTTAGTATCAGTTAACAAGTCGCATGTACAATCCTGTACAATCTGATTGGTTTCTGCTGTTGTCTCCATTGGGTCGAATGTAGTAAATTCGTCAGCTACAGCAATTATGATTTCATTATCGCCTTTAGTAGCGCTGTTACCGCCGCATCCGGTAAACAGACCACAAACAAGAACAACGCACATTAAAACTACAAATAATCTCTTCTTGTTCATTTTTCCTCCTACATTAGGTTTTACCTAATTTATATTAAAAAAAATAGTTGTTATGTATTTATATTTTACTTTCCGTGAGCAATTTTGTAAAGTGTTTTTTAGCTTGAGTATTCACTCTTTCTTAACTAAATATCTATTTTTTTAACATAATTTTGCCATGTATAAATATGGAAGCGCAATGTTTTTTGATGTTCCAGCTTTTTGTAAAAACCCTTCAAGGCTTGATTTTTCCCAGTTTTTTACGTTTATTAATGTCTTTTTTTCACATTTACATTTAAAATGTATTTTAATACCAGACAACGTTCGTCTCAATTTGAACTTTAAAGCGGAGGACAAAAAAAATACAATTTCTAAAATGAATAAAAATAAACCTGTTTTATACATTTGCGCCAATTCAGCAATAATTCTGTAAAAAAATCATTTTTCCCTTGCAATTTCAATGATATTCGTATATAATTTTTGGTGCGAATTTATGTCCCGCGCTAAAGTCCGGGACTAGCTAAAATATATAATAGTGGGGTGAAAAACATGGCAAATATTAAATCCGCAAAGAAAAGAATCAGAGTTATCGACAAAAAGACTGCTAGAAACAGAAGAATTAAGAGTCATCTTAAAGCTGTTTTAAAGGCTTTTGAAGCTGCAATAGCTGAAGGAAACTTAGAAGTTGCCGCTGAAAAGCTGCACTTAGCAGAAAAGAAACTTATGCAGGCTGCTGCAAAGGGAACTATCTCCAAGAACGCTGCTTCAAGAAAAGTTTCAAGATTAACCAAAAGATTCAACGCAGCTAAGGCTGCAAATTAAGTCTCACCCGTCCCCACCGGTGCATAAGTTAAATGCACAGTATGAGCAATCATGAAACCCATGGATGTGTCTCCCATGGGTTTTTTCTTATGATAGTCTTTTTATGAAGCTTTCCTGCGAAATCCGTCTTAGAAAACTTTCCTGTGAAGGCTTTCCTGCTAAGGTCAGATTAGATATCCTGCCTCATAAAACCTCCCGATTTAACCGGCAGCTATGATTTTCGCTAAATTTTAGATAAAAAATACTGGAAACCGCCTTGCTGCAATGTTACAATATATATATTTAATAATTATCGATGGAGAGGAAGAGAAATGATCGAAATTAAAAACCAAAAAGTTATAGACTGGGTAAAGGAATGTGCCGACTTAACCAAACCAGAAGAAATAGTATGGATTGACGGCAGTCAAGCACAGCTTGAAGCAATCAGAAAGCTTGCCTGCGATACAGGAGAAATGATTAAACTGAACGAGGAGAAGCTTCCGGGATGTTATTACTACAGAACCGACGCAAAAGATGTTGCGAGAGATGAAAAGAGAACAGTAATCTGTACCACACTGCAAAAAGATGCAGGTCCTACAAACAACTGGGTTCAAAAAGATGAAATGTACGCTAAATTGCGCCCACTGTTTGACGGTTCCATGAAAGGCCGTACCATGTACGTAATCCCATATTCTATGGGCGTCGTAGGCAGTGAATTTTCTAAAATCGGAATTGAGATTACCGACTCCATCTACGTTGTACTCTCTATGGACATCATGACACGCGTTGGCGATCCTGTAATCGAAGAATTAAATAAAGGTGCGGATTTCATCAAATGCCTACATTCCAAGGCTGATGTAGACGCAGAGAATAAATATATCGCCCACTTCCCAGAAGACGACACTGTCTGGAGCATTAATTCTGCCTACGGAGGAAATGTTCTTCTCGGCAAAAAATGCTTCGCTTTGAGAATCGGTTCATGGCTTGGCAGGAAAGAAGGCTGGCTGGCAGAGCATATGCTGATACTTTGCATTGAAGCTCCAAACGGAGAAAAGAAATACATTTCCGCTGCGTTCCCAAGCGCCTGCGGCAAGACAAACCTTGCTATGCTGATCCCGCCTGAACACCTTCAGGAAAAAGGTTATAAGGTTTACACTATCGGAGACGATATTGCTTGGTTGAGAATCGGAAAAGACGGCAGATTATATGCTGTAAATCCTGAAAACGGTTTCTTCGGCGTAGCTCCGGGCACCAACAGCAAGTCTAACAATAACGCTTTAATGACTACTAAGAAAAACACAATCTATACCAATGTTTGCCGCAATCTTGACGACAATACGGTTTGGTGGGAAGGACTGGATCAACCTGCCCCTACCAACGGTGAAGATTGGCAGGGCCGCCCGTGGAATGCAGAAACTGCAACTGAAAAAGGAGCTCATCCAAACTCAAGATTTACTGCTCCTGCCGAAAATTGTCCTTCCATTGCCCCTGAATTTTTCACAGGCGAAGGAGTACCTATCAGCGCAATTATTTTCGGCGGCCGCCGTGCAAAATCCGAACCTCTGATCTATCAATCCCGTGACTGGAATCACGGCGTATTCATTGGTTCTAAAATGTCATCGGAAACAACTGCCGCAATTACAGGCGCAGTTGGCGTTGTACGTTATGATCCTATGGCAATGCTGCCATTCTGCGGATACCATATGGGAGATTATTTCCAGCATTGGATCGATATGGGCAAGGAAATGACAAACCCGCCTAAGATTTTCAATGTCAACTGGTTCCGTAAAGATGATGAGGGTAATTTTATATGGCCCGGCTTTGGCGATAATATGAGAGCGCTGCTTTGGGCTCTCGACAGATGTGAGGGAAACGCTGAGGGAATAGAAACACCTTTAGGATATGTTCCGGCAGCAAAGGATTTGGATTTGGAAGGTCTTGATTTAACAGACGAACAGATATCCGAACTTTTAACTGTCGACCCTAAGACATGGAAAGAAGAACTTAAGGGAATCAAGGAATGGTACGGTAAATTCGACCATATACCTGATGAGCTTACTTGTGCTCTTACAAAATTAGAAGAAGATTTAATGTCAGAATAGATATCTGACAGCAAACCCAGTATTTTAGCAAGACAAAAAATCGTAATTTAATAAAACATAAAAAAGGGCAAGTCTTGGAAATATGTAATTCAGGACTTACCCTTTCTTTATATCACATTCTATTTATTTTTATTGTAAATCACCCAAAGACCCTTAAGCAGCAAATCCTCATCAAGAATCACTTTTTTTCTGCAAAATGGCGCTATGAGTCTGGCTAAACCGCCTGTAGCAACTGCCGTAACCGGCATCCCCAGTTCCTCTTCAATCCTGCTCAATATTCCGTCAATAGCAGTCGCGTTGGAATAAATTATACCGCTCTGCATACACTCGGTAGTATTCTTACCTATGAAACGTTTAGGTGCTTCCAGCACTATATCTCTAAGCAGCGATGCATTGGCGGTCAAAGCATTGAGAGAAGTATTAACACCGGGCATTATCATTCCGCCGATATAATTTTTATTTTCGTCTATAACGCATACGGTAGTGGCAGTGCCTAAATCAAATACTGCAAGGGGCAGTTTGTAATTGGCAATTCCTCCTACTGCCTCGGCAATCAAATCGCTTCCCATCTGTCCCGGATTGTCCATCATAATGTTCATTCCGTTTTTTACTCCCGGTCCTACAACCAGAGGCTTCTTTCTAATAATTTTTTCAGTAGCGATACCCACTATTTTAGTAAGAGGCGGAACTACTGAAGCGATTATCGCACCTTCAACTTCCTCAGGACTAATCCCGTGGATATCCAGTACCATTTTAATATCTATTGCGTACTCCAGCTCCATTTTTGCTTTGTTGGTAAAGAGCCTTTCAATGAAATAAACCTTTTCATCATCTATACAGCCCAACACGATGTTAGTATTTCCAATATCTATAGCTAAAATCATTTCTTATACTCCTAAAATTTTCTGCATATTCTTTCTAAGCAGCGTCTTGCCTGCAATTGTAGTAATGACAGCGGCAACTATTGCCTCCGGCACACCGTTGATTACTACTACGCTCATAATTACTCTCAAAAGCGCTTCTGTTGTAACTTCTTTGGCCGCCGCATAGGACTCACCGAAAAGTATATAAATCAGTCCCATAACCAGAATCGTATTAGTCAATGAACCTGCAATTCCTGCCAGCGTCAAGCCGATAGACGATACTCCTTTATCGGTGCGGTCCGAGATTTTCTTAACAAACATGTAAACATAGTACGGCACTACACCGATTAAAATTCTCGGCACAAAACATATTACAATGCTTCCAATGCCGCCGTTGTATTCTCCCAAACTGTAAAAAGGAGTAAACACAAAGGATGTTATCGTCGGATATACGGTATTATATATGAAACTTGTCAATCCAAATACGCCGCCCAGCACAGCTCCCTTTTTAGGTCCCAGCATGAGCGAACCTATTATGACCGGCACATGCACTATGGTAGCTCTGGTAAAGCCTAAGGGAATATATCCGATAAAAGGTGTAAACGCCAGTACACAAATAATTGCGGCGAAAATAGCCATCTGCACAAGGCCTTGCGTTTTTGATCGTAATGCAGGGCGTCCGTTATTTAAGTTTCCCATTTTGTCCTCCTGTTACTATTCCCTCAAGGTTGAAGGCATTGACTCAAAATCACAGTACCTTTCCTGTCGGGATACAATACATTGTGGAATGTTAAATAAAATAGTAAAATTTAATAAATTACAGGTTATTTGATACATTCAAGAATCTTGTCCAAAATTTTTGCGGCAGTTTCTTCTTTGGAAAGCATAGGAAGCTGCTGCTGGCTTTCTTTGGTGATAATGGTAACTACATTGGTATCTCCCTGAAAGCCTGCTCCTTCTACCTTAAGGTTATTGGCAACAATCATGTCAAGATTCTTTTTATCCAGCTTTTTTCTGGAATTTTCTACCATATTTTCGGTTTCCATGGAAAACCCGCAGAGGAATTGTCCTTCTCTTTTATGTTCCCCCAGATATTTAAGAATATCATCGGTCTTTTCCAGCTCCAGCGTCATCTGGTCATCATTTTTTTTAACTTTTTCATCGCTGACATGTTTAGGGCGATAATCCGCCACCGCAGCCGCCTTGCAAACGATGTCTGCATTTGAGGCTTCCGCCAATACTGCATCAAACATATCTTTGGCAGTTATAACCGGAATAACCTTTGCAAACAAAGGTTTTTTTACGGACGTTTGACCTGTAACCAGCGTCACCTGAGCGCCTCTGGCTGCACATACTCTTGCTAATGCATATCCCATCTTGCCTGATGAGTGATTAGTAATATAACGCACCGGGTCGATAGGCTCCTGAGTAGGACCTGCTGTTATCAAAACTTTCTTTCCCAACATGTCTTTGTCCCAAGCTATCCTATGATAGATATACTCATAAAGAACTTCAGGTTCAGGCATCTTGCCTATTCCCGTATCCCGGCATGCTAAATAGCCGCAGGAAGGCTCAATTACTTCGTAACCGTATTTTTTTAGGATTTTAATATTATCTTGCACTATCGGATTTAAATACATTTCTGTGTTCATAGCCGGTGCAATAATCTTAGGGCAATTTCGGCATGCCATAACCGTGGTCGAAAGCATATCGTCTGCAATTCCATGAGCCAGCTTACCTATAACGTTGGCTGTAGCAGGAGCAATCATAACCACATCGGCCTTTTTAGCTATCAAAACGTGTTTGACGCTATATTCAAAATTTCTGTCAAAAGTATCAATCAGGCATTTATGGTTAGTAAGCGTTTCAAACACAATCGGATTAATAAAGTTAGTAGCATTCTGAGTCATCAGGACCTGCACGTCATATCCGTTTTTTACCAACATACTTGCAAGGGATGCCGTCTTATATGCAGCAATTCCACCTGTAACGCCAAGTATCACTGTTTTCTTTTTTTCCATGAAAACGGTTCCTTTCAAAATTGTCTATACCGTTAAAATATACACCCTTACAGTGTTTTTTGCAAGCAGTAAATGCAACAAGCGGTATTCAAGTTATTCTTTTAGCCTAAGAGGAATTATCTTTCAGCAGTACTTAGGGTATATAGTCTTTCGTCAATGCCGTGTGAAAGTAACTTTCATCATACTTGACAAAAAAATGTTGGCGGGATTAGTTTAAATTCAATCCTCCGCCAACATCTAACTTCATCTAGCTTCGTTTAACTAAAAAGTTCTTTGATCTTCTCAGCAAATACGCTCTTCTTCTGGTAACATTCTTCCGTTAAAGACTTGCTCATTTCCTGGATTGCTTTTCTCTGCTTTCCATTGAGTTTAGTAGGAATTTCAAGATTAACCTTAACATAAAGGTCGCCTTTAGCTTCCCGTTTCAAATATTTAATGCCTTTCTCCTTTAATCTGAAAGTAGTTCCCGGCTGAGTACCTGTTGGAACTTTATATGAAACCTTTCCTTCGAGGGTAGGCACCACAATTTCGGCTCCAAGAGCCGCCTGATCGAAGCTGATTGGAATTTCCAAATATAAATCTGCCCCATTTCTCTTAAATATCTTATGTGGTTTAACATTTAGTACGATGTAAAGGTCTCCTGCCGGTCCGCCGTTGTATCCCGGTTCTCCTTGACCTCTGATTGGGATCACGCTTTCATTGTCAACTCCTGCCGGAATATCCACAGATATAGTAACCGTCTTTCTGACTCTGCCCTCGCCTTTGCAATCAGGACAAGGTTCATCTATAACTTTTCCGCTGCCGCCGCACTGGTCACATGTAGTAACGCTCTGGAATTGTCCGAAAGGTGTTCTCTGCATCTGACTTATCTGTCCTGTGCCGTTACATTTAGGACAAGTCTTTTTAGATGTTCCCGGTTTGGTTCCCCCTCCGTTGCAAGTGGCGCAAGTCACATACTTACTCATTTCAAGAGTCTTTTTACATCCAAAAGCAGCTTCTTCAAAAGTAATCGTTATTGCTTTCTGTAAGTCTCTGCCCTTGCGTGGGCTGTTTGCCCTTCTTTGGGAACCGCCTCCGCCAAAGCCGCCGAAAGCGCTGCCAAACATATCAAATATGTCCTCAAAACCGCCGAAGCCGCCAAAACCTCCTGCGCCGCCAAAGCCGGCATTAGGGTCTACGCCTGCATGACCGAATTTATCATATTTGCTTTTCTTGTCAGGATCTGACAGAACACTATATGCTTCGTTTACTTCTTTAAATTTTTCTTCGGCCTCTTTATCGCCCGGATTCTTATCAGGATGATATTTCATCGCCATCTTACGGAAAGCTTTTTTTATTTCATCATCGCTTGCGCCTTTTTTTAAGCCAAGCACTTCGTAATAATCACGTTTTTCTGCCATATTCTCCCTCCGGTTTGTGCCAGTAAATCTTACTTGCACACGCAGGAAATTCGCCCTGACAAGGGCGAATTCTGCATTCATTAATATTTATTGACTATTTGTCGTCAACCACTGTATAGTCAGCGTCAACCACATTATCATCCGATGGACCTGCCTGTTGGTTTGCGCCCGCGCTCATATCAGGACCTGCCTGACCTCCAAAGCCTGCTCCTGCTGCGCCGCCTGCCTGCTGTGCTGCCTGAGCCTGCTCGTAAAGTTTAGTTGAGATAATGTGGAATTTTTCTGTAAGAGCTTCAGTCTTTTCCTTAATCTGATCTACAGTTCCGTTATTTAATACGGCCTGAAGCTGATCTTTAGCATCTGTTATTTCTGTCTTTTCCTCATCGGAAATCTTACCTTCGAGTTCCTTTAAAGACTTTTCTGTTTCATAAATTAAGGACTCAGC